>JALOKO010000201.1 GCA_025456495.1 Bryobacterales bacterium
AGCCCGTGCAGCCTCTCAGAAAATGCAGCCTGCGTGACGCTCCACTCTAGTAACGCACCGGCGCCCCGGGGGTCAGCCCGGGGATGGGCGTGTGGATGCGCCCGTCAAATACGTCGCCAACACGCGACACAAATTCCTGGTGCAGCAGCGAGTTGTCGGCAATCAGATGCGGGGAGTTTAGCGAAAACTTGCCACCACGCATATCGGAATACTGCCCACCTGCTTCGCTTACCAGCAGCAGCCCGGCCGCGACATCCCAGGCGTTCAACCCGAACTCCCAGAAGCCATCCAGCCTTCCAGAGGCGACGCAAGACAGGTCGATTGCCGCTGACCCGCTCCGCCGAATCCCATGCGCCTTCACACCCAGTTGGTGAAAGAAATAGACGTTCACATCCTCGTGCCGCTTGCGGCTGGGAAACCCGGTGGCCAAGAGGCTCTCCCCCAGTTGCGCTGTTTTGGAAACACGAATCCGCCGGTTGTTCAGGTAAGCGCCGGAACCCTTCTCGGCGCTGAACAACTCGTCGCGCGTGGGGTCATATACCACGCCGGCGATGATCTCGTCACCTTGCAGCAAGCCAATCGACACGGAGAACGCCGGGTAGGAGTGCGCGAAATTCGTGGTGCCATCCAACGGGTCAACGTACCAGCAAAACTCTGAGTTCCGGTCAGCCCCCCCGCCTTCTTCGGCTACCACCGAATGCGCGGGGAAATACTGGTGCAGACGGCTTACCACCAGGGCTTCGCTCGCCCGGTCTGCCTCAGTCACCAGATCCTGTTCGCCCTTCACCTCCCAAGCGGGACGCTTCTCCAGGTAACTCAGCAGAAGAGCGCCCGCCTCGCGCGCAATCTCGGTGGCGATTTCCAGATAGGACGGCATGAGGATTCCTTTGCGGCGGGCGATGCGTCGGGCAACACCAGCGGAGTCGTGTCAGGGCTGCGGCGAACCCGCTTCCCCATAGTAGCCACTGCGCGTTTGCACCAGCAATCCCGGGCGCTTCGTCCTCAGTCGCAACACGTGATAGCCATCCTTGGAGGGCGGCGCGCCACGCGGATAGAAGCCCAGCAAATACTGGGTACGCAGGTCGCGCAGCAATTCACTGAACACCGCGTCCAGCTCCATGCCCAGCGCAGCCGCATACACTTTTCCACCAGTACGCTGGGCGATGATCTGTAGGGCGTTCTCGCCCCCGATGCTGCGCCCGGCATGGGCCTCCACGGGCACCACGACGATGGGATAGGCTACGGTGTCCGTCTCTTGCAAGCGCTGGATGGTGCGGTTGATCTTCAGTCTGCTGGTGGTGTCGTTGCCATCCGTCACCACCACCACCACATGTCGGCCTGGACGTCGGCTGATGCTGTCGGCGGCCAGGAACAGCGCATCATATAGCGAGGTCCCGCCGCTAGCCTGCAAGCGCGCCAAAGATCGCCGAAAGCGCGGTAGGTCGCGCGAGAATTCCTGCAGCAAAACCACCTCATCATTGAACGCATACAGGGCCGCCTGGTCTTGCTCATTCCCACTGGCAAACAAAGCCTGCAGGAAGCGCTCCACGCTGCGCCGCTCCTCTTTCAGCCGGATGGCCGTGGTGAGGCTAGTGTCAATCAGCAGGCTCACCGATAGCGGCTGTTCAGTGCGCTTCTCGAATACGGCAATCGCCTGAGGAACACCGTTGTCGGTGAGTTCAAACTCCTCGGCTTCCAGGTCAGCAATCAGCTGCCCGTTGGCATCCTTCACCGTGGCCAGTAGAGGCACCAGCCTTACGTCACTGCGAAAAGTAGGCGCGGGAAGCTCCGCCGCGGGAGCACTCCGTCGCGGTTCCTTAACCCCGCGAAACTGGGCGTGCAATGGCAGCAGCCAGCCGATGGCCGCAACCAGCACGCACACGGGCAGCCAGCGCCTCAGGCTGGCTATCCACCCGGCTTCACATCGTCGCTCCACTCGCCCTCCACCCACACTTCACCATCGACAAAGTATTCCTTCTTCCAGATGGGAACCGTGCTCTTCACGCGGTTGATACCTTCCAGCGCAGCCTCAAACGCGGGGCGTCGGTGGGGGGAGCACACCACCACCGCCACGCTGGTCTCGCCAATCTCCATGCGCCCCAATCGGTGGACGATCGCTACCCGCCCCACCGCGTGCTTCCGCGCCAGATCCTCGCCAATGGCGGCCATCGTTTTGATGGCTAGCGCCTCGTAGCACTCGTAATCCAGGTAGCGCGTGCTGCGTCCGCCAGACTGGTTTCGCACCACGCCCTCAAAGTTCACGAAGGCCCCATCTTCCTGGCGCAGGATATCCCGCGCTAGCTTTCCGCCATCAATCGGCATGCGGGTGAGCCCGAAAAAGTGCCCCTCGGGAGTACGAATCTGATGCAGCCACGCGGCGTCACTGCCTCCGCTGACGGGTGGCAGCAGAGCCACTTCGTCGCCGTCACTCAGCGCCACGGGCTGGTGCAGGAACTCGGCGTTGCGCGCCAGCACAATGCTTGCGCGCATCGATTCCAGTTGGGGGAAGGCTACCGTCACTGCCGCGAACAGCTCAGTGCTGGTGCTGCCCGCGGGCAGCTCCCATTGCATCTGGCTGGTTCCCGTGAAGTCGCGCAACTGGCCAAAGAACAGGACCTGGATGTGAATCGGTGCAGACATAGACATAGGGGGTATTGCAGCCAACTCCCATCATAGACACAGCTCCGGCTGGACTCGCTGGAAATCAAGGGCGCGACACGCTGGAGATCTGAGCCTTTGGACGCGGCTGCGGGAGTGGCGAGTACCGAAATCCACGCGAGGTGCAGCGGATTCGCAAAAAAAGGCGCACTCCCGGTGTGGAAGTGCGCCTCGTGCATTGCAGCGGTTTCTCGCCGCTAACCAGCCGCTAGCCAATCGAGTAGCTGCGCCCGGTGTGGAAGCCGCAAAGGATCTGGAATAGCCGGTGCGCGATGAGTTCGTGCAGCGTGTGGAGTTCCTTATTGGCTTTGAAGATCTCCTCTGGATCAATGGATTTCTTCACGCCCCCACCGCCCTTTAACGCTGCGGTGGCCTCATTGATGATGGGGTCAGAGAGCACTTCCCCGGCCATCTCCCACAGGGAAATGAAGCGGTCAACCGCCGTGGGGAAGCTCACCTCAAAAACGCCGAAGTTCGATGTGGTCCGGGGCGGCTTGTAGTCCAGGTTGAAGGGGCCTTCATAACCATGACTACGCAGCAACACCAGCACGTTCAGCCAGTCCAGCGGATTCACCAGGCCGACGGCGATGTCCACGTCGTGCTTCAGCCGGTAGCCATCGTTGATGTCGAAGTGGAAGAGCTTGCCCTTCAACAGCGCGCGCGCCAGCGCCGCCCGCACGGACGTTCCCCACATCAGCTCATGCAGGTACTCCGGGTTCAGCCCCACCATCTCCGGGTACTTCAGCAGCCCCGAGTCAATGAAGCCCAGCATTGCGTCCGAGGTGGGCAGCAGAATCTCGGCCTGCGGCTCAAAGGGCTTCGCTTCCAGGCAGTGCTTCAGGGTGTTGCGCTTGCGCTTCTTGGCCTCCTTGATGTCGGCTTCGCAAGCTGCGTTCAGCCCTTCGGCGTACCATTTCAACGTCTCAGTTTCCTCCACCGCGCCCTGCACGTAATAGCCCAGCGAACCAGGCCAGTAGACAGCATAGTTGGCGCCCAGCTCATGACCCATCTTCACCGTGTTCACCAGTCGCCAGGAAGCATACTCACGAATTTCCGGCGACTCGCTGGCCGGGCTGGTGGCGAACACCGCGTGATGAAAGGTTTCAGTGGTGACCATCGAACAAGTGACATCAGCCTTCTTCAACGCCGCCTTGATCTTGTCAAGGATTTCCACCTGCCTGTCGGTACCCAGCGCCTTGGCGGGGATCACGTCGGTATCGTGGGTGGCCCAGGTACGGATGCCCAGCTTGCCATAGAACTCGATGACCTTCTCAAAGGAAACCGGCTTGCGCGTGGGGGCATGGAACAGGGCGCTGCCGTCATAGGCCCCGGCCCATTGAGGACCGGTGATGAAGTGCTTGCGGCGCTGCTCCGGCGTGTACGCGCCGCCGCAAGCCTTCATTAGTCGGGAAACCAGGGATTGTTGTTTTTCAGGGGGTATAGGTGCGCTCATGATGAGGATATCTCCGAAGAGCCATCCTATAACGACCAGGACATGGAATACCAGCAAGGCGGTCAACAAGCAGGCGCCATAGCCTGTGACCGCCCTTTCCCCCGCACCACCACATTTAGCCCCTGCTTGCCAGACGCTTCCGTCCAAGCCACAGCGCTGAGAGCATCAGCGCGGCTAAGCCCATCGTCGACGGCTCGGGTACGGCCGTAGGGTCCACGGTGTAGGCGCGCACGGATGTGAGTTGCACCCCCAGTGCACCGCGTTGGAAGTCCAACTCTTGCGTGCGCAAGAAGGAGTTATCCGCCTGCCGCACCACACTGTCATTGATGGTGAATGAGAACCAGTTAAGGCTCAAGAAGCCTTGGTCAATCAGGAAGCCTTGCGATCCCACAGCGATGTCATCATCCGTCCAGTCGAAGCTGACGGGAAGCGCAAAGGGATCGCCTAGGAAACTCCCGCTTCCACCAGGAAAGCTCGCATTTCCAGGAAACACAAAACGAAAGAGCTGCAAGTCGAATGTGTAGAATTGGGAGGAACGCACGAACGTTTGGTTCTGGTTGTCTTGAGTAGACGCACCGTAGTCACTTGAGGTCTCCACACGGGTACGAAAGGCCTCCAGCGGTTCAGATAAGGCTGCTTCACCATAGCTGAGGATGTTGTTGTATACCGGGCTTTCGTTGATTTGTGTGAAGAAGGGGGGCGTGGGAAAACTGGCGGCAGGATCAGCGTCGCGACTGTTCAACAAGGATCCAAAGGTGAATCCACCCACCTCTACTGTGGCGGTGATCCACGGATCCACCGACAGTTCAACGTGGCTCAGTGATGAAGGTCCCTGCGTCGCTGATGTTGTTCCGCCGGTGGCAACTACGGGGTCCGGCAGCCGGGTCGTATCGATAACGAACCGGGCGGTGACAGGGGTACTCGCAGGCAATATCGTCTGCTGGAAGTCGTTAGGGAACGAGGGTAAGGTGCCGAATGAGCTATCTGGATTGATGGCCTGCCTGGTTTCCTGAAATGTGTAGATGGTAGCGGGGGCTCCATCTGGTTGGTTGAAGTTTCGAAACCCTACCAGTCCCTGCACCTCGATATGGAGCCTAGACGCAGCGGAGGGCAGCGTTAGGAACAAGCAGGCAAGACCCGCCGTGATGATTCGATGGCGCCAGGCTTTCCCAGGCGGCGTGACCGACTCCCGATTCACGCTTGATGAGTTACCGCCGTGGCCGCAGGAGATCCCGTGCGGCTTCGCGGTTGTAAACGTCCGACTACTTCGTGGCATCCGATTGGCACCCCTGGTGGGAGTGTAGTCGGAAACATCGTTAACCTAGTCAAGAATCCAGCAAAATGAGAGTACTGAGAATCCCGTACTGGAACTGTCGAGGTGGAGGTAGCTCCAGCAGGCAGGGACCGGTGGCGGGGGCTGCAAAGGGAACAAAAGCCCGGCGATTTCCGCGATCACCACAAATTCAGAGGTTCACGAGGACACCGGAGTAAGAACGCGGACAGCTAGCGTGGCTGTCCGCGTTCTTGATTACGGAGGGCAGGCCACCCAGCCCACAAGACGGGCCAAGGGGCGTCAACATGCAACGGTTCGGCGAAAAGAGCTAGTTTCGTCCCCGGCCGCCGCCGCCCGACATACCGCCACCCCCGCTGTAGCCGCCACCGGACCGGCCACCGCCGCTGTAGCCGCCACCGCGGCTCATGCCTCCGCCGCTATAGCCGCCAGACGAGCGCCCGGACGATGCGCCCGCGCCACTGTACGATCCACCCGAACGGCCATACGATCCACCGGAACTGCCATACGACCCACCCGAACGGCCATAGGATCCACCGGACGAGCCGTAGCTGCCGCTAGACCGCCCGGAGTATCCGCCGGAACGGCTGGCGCTGGATCCACCGTAGGAGGGCGACGTCCCCCGATAGCCGCCGTAGCTGCCACTGGAGCCGCCACTCGACCGGCTGACACCGGGATTGCCGCGGCTGGAGCCGTAGCTACCACCGGAGCGGTTGTAGGTACCACCCGATTGGCCATAGCTGCCGCCAGAGCGGCTGTAGCTGCCACCCGACGACGAAGGGGCCGTCCGTGCGTAGCCGCTGTTCGAAGATCCGCGGCTGCTTCCCGCGTAGGCATCTCCACCGCTGCGTCCCGTGCTCTGGCTACCGCTGCCGCTGTAGCTGCGCCAGGAACCCTGCGTGGCGCTGCCTGATGACCCCCGCCCCGACGGCGATGTGCTGTACGCGCCCGGGCTGGATGCGCTGCGCGAAGACCCATAGACCTGGACGCCGGAGGCGGCGCCTCCATCGAAGCGCCGCCATCCCGAACCATCCACGCTGCTGCGGTTGTTGGAGCCGCCGCGCGTACTGGTGGCGCCGGAGTTGCCGCCACCGTCACCTCGACCACCCGAACCAGGAGCCGATGCGCCGCCACCACGTTCCCGCACGATGGGCGGGTTCATGTTCAGTTGCCGCGGAGCATCCCCTCGCGAGGACGACCCGCCGCGACCAACACTGCCCCCATCGCCCGACGATGGCGCGCGCTCCATGCGAGGCGCCGACGAATCGCCACCACCTCGGCCAGACGACGCGCCGCGGCTGGATGCGCCCGCATCGTTGGAGCCCCCACGAGTGGCCGCGCCGCGGTCCCCGCTGGACCCTCCCCGGCCGAAGCTCTGCCAGGCACCATCGCCGTCGTTGCTGCGCTGCGACGCACTGGCGCCCCGAGAGGAACCTGCACCTCGCGTTGACTCCCCACCGGGCGCAGAGTCCGCACCGCGAGAGCTGGCGCCGCCGCGGCTGTAAGCCCCGGATGCCGCATCGCCCGCAGCACCCCGCGACTCGCCGTTGCCGCGTCCGGCAGGCTCACCGAAGCGACGCCAGGAAGAGCCGCTCTCGCTGCCCCCGGCCGCATCGCCCCGGCTGGCTCCACGGGTGCTGGAGCCATCGCCCCGGCCCGTCTCAGACCCTGCCTGCGCGCCCCGCCCGTA
>JALOKO010000202.1 GCA_025456495.1 Bryobacterales bacterium
TGTCGCTGTGCTGTCTGGGCAAACCATTACCGGGGCCTTTACCGGCACAATTACCGACGCTTCCGGCGCCGTCATTGCTGGTGCGAAGGTCACCGCTACCAATGAACGCTCCGGAGTACAGTTCACTGCAACCACCACCGGCGCAGGTGTGTACAACCTGCTGTTCCTCCCGGTTGGCGAATATACGCTGGTTGCCGAAATTCAGGGCTTCAAGCGCGCGCAGCTCGGCCCCTACCGCATTGAAGTCAACCAGACGGCCCGCATCGACATCCCCATGGAAGTGGGCGACACCACACAGTCTGTGGAAGTCACCGCTGCGGCGCCCATCCTACAAACGGAATCCACCCAGACTGGCGACACCCTGTCGGCCACGAAGCTAACCTCCTTACCGTTGAACGGGCGCAATTTTGTCAGCCTCACCCTCCTGGTCCCCGGTTCGGTCTCCCCCAATCCCTCCGGCATGAACAGCCGCTTCGGCGCCCGTCCCTACGTGAACGGAAACCGTGAGCAGACCAACAACTTCATGTTGGACGGCGTTGACGTGAACGACTCCATCGACAATCGCGTGGGGTATTCGCCAAACGTCGATGCCTTGGAAGAAGTAAAGGTGCTCACCGGCAACATCAGTTCCGATTACGGCAACGCCGGCGGCGCCACCGTCATGATGACCATGAAGAGCGGCGGCAACGAGTTTCGCGGCAACCTGTTCTGGTTCTTGCGCAACAATGTGTTGGACGCCAACGGCTATTTCCGTAACCGCAGCGCCGCCACGGCCACGCGCCTCGGCCTCCAGCGCAACATTTTCGGCGGCACATTCGGTGGACCCATCATCAAGAACAAGCTGTTCTTCTTCACCGATTACGAAGGCACCGAACAGCGCAGCAGTGGGCCTGCCAACGCCAGCGTGGCGCCGGTCGCTTGGCGAACCGGCAATTTGAGCCAGTTCTCCCAAACCGTCCGCGATCCTCTCACCCAGTTGCCGTTTGGGAACAACCAGGTGCCTCAGGCGCGCATCGTCAATCCCGTGGCGCAGGCCCTCTTTTCCAACCAGTCGCTCTACCCGCTTCCCAATCAAGTCGGTGTGGGCTTGTTGGGACAAACCAACAATTTCGGCAGCTCCAGCGCCAGTACCTTAAAGAACCACCAGGGCGACGTCAAGATTGACTGGCGCCCGACGGACATGGACAACCTCTCCGCGCGATACTCACTGGGCAACTATGAAAGCTTCGGCAGCCGGGCGGCTTTGCCAACCTCGTTGACAAGCGGCCAGGAAGGGCCCACCCAGTCGGTTGTCCTCAACTGGAACCGCACCTTCTCGCCCAGCCTTGTCAATGAAGCGCGCGTTGCCTATTCGCGCGTCGTAATCAATGACGTGGCGATTGACTGGTCTGGCCTACTGGGTCCCAACGGCAACCAGACCTTCGGCATCCCAGGCGGACAGCCGATCTCGGGTCTCAGCTCCGTTGCCATTGGCGGAGGGTTGACCGGCATCGGGTCATCCGGTGTGCAGTCCAATACCGCCGACAACAAGTTCATCTACTACAACAACCTCACCTGGCAAACCGGCAAGCACGTGCTGAAGTTCGGCGGCCAATTCATCCGGTTCCAGCAGAACCGCTACTATTCGGGCAACAACGGAGTGCTGGGGCTGTTCCAATACAACGCTACCTACACCGGGCTTGACTTCGCTGACTTCCTGCTGGATACGCTTTCCCGCAAGGGACGCGGCGCGGACACGGGAGCATGGGGCCACCGCTCCTGGCGTTCCGCCTTGTTCTTCCAGGACGACTATAAGGTCGCACCGAACTTGACCTTGAATATTGGACTGCGCTGGGAATACATGGAACCGCTCTATGAAGTGGCGGATCGTCAGGTAAACGTGAACACATTCACTGGCGAACTCATCCGTCCGGGCGGGCAGTTTGGCCGGGCCACCTACAACGGCTATCCCCACCAGTACATGCCGCGCATCGGTTTCGCCTGGACTCCGGATATCCTCGGCAAGAAACTGGTGGTCCGCGCTGGTTACGCTTACACCTCCTTCATGGAAGGCACGGGCGCCAACCTGCGTACCACTCTGAATCCGCCATTCTTCCTGGAGACGGACTTCACCTACGATCCCCGTACGCCTGGCTCAATCACCACTGGATTCACTGACGTCTCTGCGGCGAACCTCAGTCTCGACATGCCGCGGCCGCCGGGCGTACCCCCGCAGTTGCAGGGTCGCGCTTGGGACCTCGACCTTCGTCCCCAGCAGACGCAGCAGATCAACTTCACCCTGGAGTACCAACTGGACAACGCAACATCCTTCTCGGCTGCCTATGTCACCCAGAAGGGCACGCACCTGGTGGCGCCGGTGGAAGCCAACCAACCCCTGCCCGGCGTCGGACCCTTCTCCACTTGGGCGCCGTTGAACGATCGTCGTCCGCTGATTGGCGTGCTGCCCAACCTGGGCAATATCGCCCGTACTGAGTCCTCCGCCACCATGGACTACCACTCCTTGCAGACCACCGCGCGTCGGCGTCTCGCCAATGGATTGGAGTTGCTGGCCTCCTACACCTTCGGCAAAACCCTCACCGACAACCTGGGCTACTACGGCTCCGCGTTCACCTCCAGTGAAGGCGCCTATTGGCAGAATGCCTACGACCGCCGTGCCAATCGCGGTCGCAGCTTCTTCGATATCCGCCACAACTTCACCCTCGGTGGAGCCTACTACCTGCCCGTCGGCAAGGGCCAGAAGTTCGGCAGCAACATGAATCCCATCGTTGAGGCAATCCTGGGCGGATGGAACACCAGCTACACAATGATTGCCCGCACCGGCGTGCCAATGACGGTGCGCGCGGTAGACCGTACCGGTCAGGCTGTGCGCGGAAACGTCCGCGCCAACTACTACCGTCCGTTGCAGATTGACGAATCCGCGCGTACGGTGGACAACTGGTTCGGCCTGCCCGCGGATCGCAACAACATCTTCTGCGCTGCTGGCGTGGATGATGGCAGGTGCGCCTACGGCCAACCGGCCGATGGCCAGTTCGGCACCGGCGGTATCAACACCGAAAACGGTCCGGACTTCTTCAACCTCGACTTCATGGTGGGTAAGCAATTCCCCATCACGGAAAAGCGCTACATCGATTTCCGGGCCGAGTTCTTCAACTTGTTGAACACGGTCAGTTGGGCGCCTCCCGGCCTCAACATCAATAACCCCAACACCTTCGGCCAGATTGGCGCGCAGGTCCAGGAACCCCGGCGGATTCAGTTTGGCCTGAAGCTCTACTTCTAACGCCAACCGCATCGCCATCACGCACAAGGGGCGCCCGGCATCCACCGGGCGCCCCTTGTGCGCAAAGGAACCCGGATACCCGGCTGCACCCAAATATCCAGCGACGCCCTCGTGCAGCCATTGGCCCTGAGATCCATAGAATCGCTCGTGCCTTAGGCTGCCCCGTATCTTCCTCAACGTAGCGTAATCAAGGCCAGCCAATGCCGTTTGGATGGAGTGTTCAGCGACACCAACACATCCGGGTACACCCGTAGTTGTTGCGGCTCTCCCCAATCCCCAGTGACGCCGTCAATCCAACGAAGGGTGTATTCGCCCCCCGGCAACGCAACCTTCACGCTCCCCTCGCTGGGGAAGTACGCCACAAAGGCCCACCCATCCGTTTTGGCCAGATACGCTTCATTGGGCGCGCGTTCTGACAGGCGCTCCATGGCGGGCTTCAGTTCCCAGGCCGGCACAAGGGTCTCCATCTTGCGGATGGCTTGTACGGCGGCCTGCGCCGACGGGCTAAGGCCCAACCCGGAGGGCGGACGGTGAAAGCGCGCCGTCGCGAAGCCTGCCAGTACATGCCGGAAGAAGCGTTCCAATCCGTCCTGGCTGTTCCCGTAAGGACCCGTATCCGCCCCGTAGGTCTTCACGGCGTTGATGGGGCGTGGCCCCTTCTTCACGTATTCCCGTGCCCACAGCGCGTTCTCCCAATGCACATCGCCCTTGTTGTGGTTGTTCTGCGACAGATCCACGAAGTCATACAGCTCGGGGTGGTCCAACGTGCTGCGATGCTCGTCGCTCTTGATGTTCCACTTGTCCCACATCTCGGTGACGTACACGCGCTTGCCCTGGTCCTTGGCGCGCTGCTTGATGAAGTCCGCCCAGTAGGCGCCCCATGCTGGTTCGGCGTGCGTTTCGTTGTCCATGCAGTACAGCACGTGTCCATGCTGCAGCGAATACGAAAGCATCTTCTCAACGAAGCGCTGCTGGTACGGCAGCAGCACCCCGTTGTTCCGTTGTCTGGGGGTGGTGAAAAAGAAGGGCTGCTCGTTGGAGCCGGGGTGCTTTTCGTACGCGGCGGCAAGGCCGGAATCCTCATGCGTGTAATTGATGTTGTTGGCGGGGTTGTAGGGATGGGGCGGCCAACGATCCCGGCTGTAGTCGAACCGGTCCCACACTTCGATTTGCACCAGAATGCCGCGCGCCGCCGTCCATCTCAAAAAGCGTTCGAACCGCTCCCAGTATTCGGGGTTCCACTGGTTCAGGTCATACTTGCCCGACGGCAACCGCAAGTAGGGGTACAGCTCGTGCCCCAGGTCTACCCGGTCCGACATCGTATTCCGCACATAGTTGGCGCCGATGCGCTGCATTGCGTCCAGATGCGGTTGCAACATCGCGGCGGGCCACTGGAACAGGTTGTCGTCATCGCTTGCGCCCAACAGCAGCACGGGCTTTCCATCGTACTGCCAGTAAGCGGGGTTCTTTGGCCAGGGTTGGATGCTGGCCTTCGCCACTTCACGGCCCGCGCCAAAGTGGGCTTCGACATCGCCGAAGTGCCCGAACTCATGCGCACCCTCCACCAGCGCGGCGTCCGCGGCTACGTTACCTTCAACACCCTCATCTTTCAGCACGAGTTGGAAGAGGCCGCCCGTACCATCGCCCAACTGGCCGAAGCCAATGTCGATGCTCTCATCATCCAGGACTTCGCCGCCGTCCAGTTGGCCCAGCGCATCGCCCCAGACCTCGAACTCCACGCCAGCACCCAGATGAGCATCACCAATGCCCAGGGCGCCGCCATGGCCCTGCGCCACGGCATTGCCCGCGTCACCCTGGCCCGCGAGCTGTCTCTCCAGGAAATCGCACAGATCTACCAACACACCGGCTGTGACCTGGAGGTCTTCGTCCATGGAGCCCTCTGCGTGGCCTACTCCGGGCAGTGCTTTTCCTCGGAAGCCTGGGGAGGGCGCAGCGCAAACCGCGGCCAGTGCGCGCAAGCCTGCCGCCTGCCCTACGAATTGATCGTCGATGGCCAACTGGAGCCCCTCGGCGACAAGCGCTATCTGCTCTCCCCCGGTGATCTCTTTGCCTTGCGGCAGGTTCCCGAGCTTGCCGCCGCCGGCGTAGCCGCCCTCAAAATCGAGGGCCGGTACAAGGACGAAGAATACGTCGCCGCCACCACCCGCGCTTACCGCGAAGCCGTCGACGCCGCCTTCGAAGGCCGCTCCCATCCCGTCAGCGACCTGCGGCAACTGGAACTGGAGCAGGTCTACTCGCGGGGCATGGGCGCCCACTTCGTCACCGGAACCAATCATCAGCAGGTGGTGGACGGTCGTGCTCCCCGCCATCGCGGCGTCCAGTTCGGCAAGGTACTCCGTGTGGGTAGGGAAGAGGTGCTGGTGCAGCCCTCCCCCGCTCACCGGCTGTCTCCCCTCAAGCCCGGCGATGGGGTGGTGTTCGATGCCGCCGATTGGCGCAGCCCGGAGGAACCGGAAGAGGGCGGCCGCCTCTACGAAGTGCTCCCTGAAGGCGCTCAATTGCGCTTGCGCTTCGCCAACAATGCCGTCGATTTCACCCGCATCCGCCCGGGCGACCTGCTATGGCGCACGCACGACCCGGAACTCAGCAAGCGCTTCCGCGTCTTTACCAGCGCCGCGGCCCCGGTCGCGCGCCAGCCCCTCCACCTGCACGCTGAGGCCATCGAAGGCCAGCCGCTTCGCCTGCACTTCCAGCTTGCGGCGCAGCCTTCCGTGGCCGTCACGGTCTGCTCAACCGAACCCCTTAGCGCCGCCGCCCGCAACCCACTCTCACAGCAGTTGCTCGCCGCCCAGTGCGGCCGTCTGGGGAACACCCCTTACCAACTCACCCAAGTCACACTTGCGGTGCAGGGCCAACCCTTCGCTCCCACATCGTTGTTGAATGCGCTGCGGCGGCAAGCAATCGAAGCCTTGCAGGCACGGCAGACCGCCCGCGGCATCCCCACCACGGAAGCGCCTCTGGCCGCACTGGAAGCGCTCAGCCCGCTACCGCATCCCCAGGTCCATCAACCCGCGCCCTCCACTGCTTTGCATCTCCACCTGCTGGTGCGCACCCCGTCGCAACTGGATGCCGCCCTCGCCTTGCAGCCCTCCAGCATCACCCTGGATTACCTTGACCTCTACGGCCTTAAGCCTTCCGTGGAGCGTGTCCGCTCCAGCGGCATCGCTGTCCGGGTAGCCACCCCGCGTGTGTTGAAGCCGGGTGAAGAGCGTGTTCTTGAGTTCCTGTTGCGCCTCGACTGCCCCTTGCTCGTCCGCGCCGGAGGAATGCTTGAGGCCCTGCGCGCCCATCCCTTCCGTATCCTCACCGGCGACTTCAGCCTGAACATCGCCAATGCCATCGCCGCCCAACCCTACCTCGATTTCGGCCTCCATCGCGTCACTCCCACCCACGACCTGAACGCCGCCCAGGTGCTGGACCTCGCCCATCGCCTGGGACCGCCCCGCCTGGAACTGATCGCCTACCAGCACCTGCCCGTCTTTCACACGGAGCACTGCGTCTTCTGTCGCTATCTCTCCACCGGCACCAGCTATAAGGATTGCGGTCGTCCCTGTGAAACGCACGTGGTTTCGTTGCGCGATCCCCAGGGCCGCGCCCATCCCCTGCTGGCCGACGTGGGTTGCCGCAACACCGTCTTTGGCGCCGAAGCGCAGCACGGCGCCCGTCATTTGGGTGCTTGGCTGGACGCCGGCATCGCCCATTTCCGTCTGGAATTCGCCCACGAATCCGGCGACGAAGTCCACGCCGTCACCACCGCTTTCGCCCAGGCTCTCGATGCCTTCGCCCAGGGCCGCTTCTCCAGCCGCCAGGCGGAATCCCTGGAAAACGCCCTCGCCCGCGTCGCTCCGCAAGGCGTCACCGAAGGCAGTCTCTTCGTCCCCGCCAGCCAGTTCGTCAGCGTGGACTCGCTGCAATTGCGATGACCTCGCCCGCGGCTGGCCACCGGAAGCCCTCATGCCAAGCCACCTCATCCGCAAGGTAGGCCTCTTCACAATGTGCGAAGGACGGGTGCTGCTCTGCCAGAGCCGCAAGCGCGCACAGCCTCTCATCCTGCCCGGCGGGAAGCGCGAAGCGGGCGAATCCTCACTCGACACTTTGGCAAGGGAAATCCACGAGGAACTCGGCGGCGTGCAGGTGCTGTGTGCCGGTTTGCTGGGAACCTACACCGCACCTGCCGCCACCGGATTGGGCTCTCCACCAAGGATCGTGGAGATTGAGTTATTCGCCGGATCCCTGTCCGGCCCGCCCACGGCCTCGTCTGAAATCGAAGCCCTGGTCTGGTTCGGCCCGGAGGATGACTGGGGACGCCTTGCCCCCAGCCTCTCCACTCTCATTTTCCCTGACCTCCAGGCGCGCAAACTGCTGCCCTGGTAGGCCCGGGCGCTGCTGTCTCGTTACTTCTCCTCCTTGCCCAGCCACGCATACAGGGCGCCTCCAATCGCCCCGCCTACCAGCGGAGCAACCCAGAACAGCCACAACTGTTCCAGCGCCCAGCCCCCCACAAACAGCGCCGGACCCGTGCTCCGTGCCGGATTCACTGAGGTGTTGGTCACCGGGATGCTAATCAGGTGAATCAGCGTCAGGCACAGTCCGATGGCGATGGGCGCCAGCCCCGCCGGAGCCCGCTTGTCTGTGGAACCCAGAATCACGAACAGGAAGAAGGCGGTCAGCACCACTTCCGCCACCAGCGCGGCCAGCATCGTGTAGCCGCCGGGCGAATGCTCGCCAAACCCATTGGAGGCAAAGCCGCCGGCCAGGCTGAAGCCCGACGCCCCACTCGCGATCACGTACAGCACAAACGCGCCCGCCACCGCGCCCAGCACCTGTGCGATCCAGTACGGAAGAATGTCCTTGCTTTGGAAGCGGCCACCCGCCCACAGGCCCAGCGTCACCGCCGGATTTAAGTGACATCCAGAGATGTGCCCGATGGCATACGCCATCGTCAGCACGGTAAGTCCAAAGGCCAGGGATACCCCCAGCAACCCAATGCCCACGTTTGGGAATGCTGCGGCCAGTACGGCGCTGCCGCATCCCCCGAATGTTAACCAAAACGTGCCGAGGAACTCGGCCGTCGTTCTTTTCATCATGTGTGGTTGTCTCCCAGCAGACAGAAATCTCGATCCCCAGCAGATTACCAGAAAACCCACCTCGGCAGACGTGTAACTTTTTGAAAATGAGAGGGTCACCACTTGCTCTGTTACACTGGAGGTCGTTCCATGTTCTCTTCTGATCAACTTCCCGCCGATGAGTTCGTGCGCCGCTTCCGCCCGGAACTGGTCCCCTTTCATTCCAAGATCCAGTGGTTTTCCGTCGTCAACGTGGGCGCGGACGAGATCGCAACCATGGTGGAAGAGCCCCTGTCCAGCCTGCCTCCCCGTCTGGTGGAGTCGCTTCCTCGCCTCAACCTGTTCCTGGTGCCCTACCTCAAGGGCGGCGGCAAGGCCATGGACCAGGTGGTCTTTGAGACGCCGGAACCGGCCCAGCGGTCTGACTCCTTCCAGATGGTGGGTCCCGAGGACGCCAATCTCCTGCTGCCCGTGCAGGAAGTGTCAGAGAACGAGATCCACTACAATCTCTTTGGCAGCATCGCCTCGCTAGCCTGGGAAGTGGCCACCCCGGACATCCGTGACAGGTGGCAGCGCGAACTCAAGGACGAGCTGCGCCGCGAGGTCCATGGCGAGATCGACGAAGAAAGCTGGCAGAAAAAGAACGCCCTCCTGGCCCGCCAGTCGGCTCCCATCCGCGATTCCAAGCTCTTCCGCGACTACGCCCGCGCATCCTTCGTGGACACCCTCACGCTGTATCTGCACGGGCTCTGTTGCGATATTGACGTGGAGCCCAGTCCGCGCCAGTCCCCCAGTTCCGAAATTCGTCGGCGCCTGGAATTGCTGCGCGGCCTCTATCCGCCTCCGGACGGATACTGCCTCTTTCCCGAGGAGCGCGACAAGCCACGGGAGGCGCGCGAAAGCCGTCGCCGCGCCCGGCCCTCCGATGCCGGTAAGTCCCAACAGCCCTCCGGCAAGTCGGTGTTCCCTCGTCCGGCAGCCGATAGCAACGGAACGGCTGAGGACACCCCGGGCCAGGATGGCTAACCCCTTCGCGTAAAGTTCCACCTCGCCCGGCAGGGTTCGCTATCATGCAGGGGACATGACCCAGCCCGTTCGAGTGGCCGTTGTCGGCGTTGGCGCCTTCGGCCAGAACCACGTCCGCGTCCTCAAGGAGCTTCCCAGCGCCCAACTGGTTGGGGTCTACGATCAGTCGCCCGAACGCGCCCACCAGGTGGCCGCCACGGCCGGCGTGCCGGTCTTCAACAGCCTGGACGCGCTCGCCCGCCACGCCGACGCCGCCATCGTCGCCGTCCCCACCCTCGCGCATCACGCCGTCGCCTCCCACCTGCTTCAGGCCGGCCTGGATGTCCTGGTGGAAAAGCCCATTGCCTCCACGGTCGCGGAAGGCGAAACCCTGGTGAGCCTTGCCCGCCAGCGCGGTCGCATCCTGCAGGCAGGGCACCTGGAGCGCTACAACCCCGCCGTGCTCGCCCTCCAGCGGGAGTTGACGCTGCCCCTGTTCTTCGAAGTTCACCGCATGAGCGTCTTCACCCCGCGCAGTCTCGACGTCGATGTCGTGCTGGATCTCATGATCCACGACCTCGATATTGTCCTTGCCTGCGTCGGCGAGGCGCCCTCCCAGATTCACGCCTCCGGCATCCAGGTGATGTCGCCGAAGGTGGACATCGCCAACGTCCGCCTATCCTTCCCGGGTGGGTGCGTCGCCAACCTCACCGCCAGCCGTGTCTCTACAGACCGCATCCGCAAACTACGTCTGTTCCAACCCGACCAGTACATTTCCCTCGACTACAGCAAACAGGACGGCGTGGTTTTCCATACCACCCAGCCCGATGCACGCATCCAGATCAGGAAACTGGACGTCCAACCAGCAGAGCCTTTGCGGCGGGAACTGGAGGACTTCCTGGATTGTGTGCTCACCCGCCGCACTCCCGGCGTGGACGGCGTGGCCGCCTGTCGCGCCCTCGGGGTAGCCGAAGCAATCCTTGCTAAAATCAAGGAACACGGAGACTTGGTCAGCGCGCGTGTGGCCGCCTACCGCGCCTCACAACCCTCCAAGGGCGCCACTTCGCCGCGGGACGACTGAAGTCGCAATGCGGATGGCGGTGGGAAAGCCGCCTGCGATTCCCGTCAACGGCCTTCCCGAACGGGCCTTGGTGTGCGGGCCGCCATCTTTCACATCCCGGTCACCGCCACGCGCTCCAGCCATGGCCACCCAGCATCATGCTCGCTCTGCAACTTGACGAATCCGTCGCACTCATCCACCTCCAACAGGAGGAAGCGGCCCGTGCGTCCAAGCAGCGACGTGGTTTTCTGGCCCTCTCCATGGTTGCGCATGCCATCGCTTTCCCCGTGTTGGGGCTCCTCCAGTGGGAAACAACCACCCTCCGCAGGGCGCCCGAAATCGTTGTGCGCCGCCAGCAGGTTACCCCCTTGGTGGCCCCACGCCTTCAGCAACTCACCCAGCGCGACCCCAATCGCGGAACCGTCAGCACGGAAGTCAATCTGGATAGTCTGCTGCCACGTCCCCACGTTGACCAGCCGCCGGGCGCCCGTCCGCAGCCGCGGCAAATGGCCGCGCTTCCCCCCACCGGCGCTACTGCTGGCAAGCAGCCGGATCTGATGGAGGCCCCGGACCTGCCCGTGCCCGTCGCCCCTTTGCCCACAGCGCCCCTGGCGGCCTTGGGAACCGCCGCACCCGTCCCGGTTCTGCCCGGCCCCGCTCCCGCCCCAACCAAGCCCCAGATTCAGTTTGAAAAGCCCGGGTCTGTCATTGGCAGCCCTTCCGGCAGCGCCCCGGTCAGCATGCCCAACACCAGCGTTTCGAACGCCATGCGCGTGGCCTCACAAGGCCGCGGCAGCGGGGGCAACCAGGCGGTGGCCGATTTCTCGAATCCGTCGTCGCCCGGCGGCGCTTCCTCACGGGGCGTCCAGCAGCGGGGTTCCGTCGAATTGATGAGTGATCCCAATGGCGTCGACTTCCGCCCTTACCTCATCCAGGTGCTGGCATCAGTGAAGCGCAACTGGTTTGCCGTCATGCCCCAGAGCGCGCGCTTTGGGCGCCGCAGCCAGGTACAGATCCAGTTCGCCATCCGGCGCGATGGCTCCGTCCCCAAGCTGGTCATCGCCAGCGGTTCAGGCGCTGATTACCTTGATCGCGCCGCCGTTGCGGGCGTCAGCGCATCCAACCCGTTCCCGCCGCTCCCCCGCGAGTTCCAAGGCGA
>JALOKO010000203.1 GCA_025456495.1 Bryobacterales bacterium
AAGAGCTTGGTGCCTTCCCGACGGCAGAGCCGGCATACGGGACCTCTGTATCTTGCCAACGATCTTCTCCTTTAACCGACCGCGCACGGTGGCGCGAGTGCATTCGGTGCAGTTTACGGCTGGATTGCCTTCGTCCTGCTTTCGTTCCGCGAAAGCGGAGGTTGCCAGCTTCAGAACGCCTACTCCCGCAACGCTTGCGCGCGGGGAGAACCCATTCTGTGTCGCCTCAAGGGGGAAGCCCTAGGCGACCAGGCGGCCGGTGCTGCTGGCAGTGAGCAGCCGGTCGCCCGTGATCTGCATCAGACACGGCGGCGCTTGGGCGGACGGCAGCCGTTGTGGGGTACCGGGGTGGTGTCACGGATGACACGCACGTCCAAACCGGCAGTGGCCAGACTGCGCACAGCGGATTCGCGCCCTGACCCCGGGCCTGCTACGTGGACGTTCACCGTGCGCAAACCACTCTCCTTCGCCTTCGTCGCGGCGGTGAGGGCCGCCTGCTGGGCGGCAAATGGGGTGCCCTTCCGCGAACCACGAAAACCCAACGACCCTGCGCTAGACCATGAGATGGTGTTTCCCACCAAGTCAGTGATCGTCACGATGGTGTTGTTGAAGGTGGCCTGGATGTGCACCATCCCCTCGGGAATGTGCTTGCGCTCGCGCTTCTTGAACGTCTTCTTCTTCGTCGCTTTCGCCGCTTTCGCCATAGCTGTTCAATTCCTCACAATCGCCGGTGGCCACAGACAACCGGTGGTCAAACTACCTACTTGCCAACCTTCTTCTTGTTCGCCACTGTGCCACGGCGCGGACCTTTCCGGGTACGTGCATTGGTGTGGGTGCGTTGACCGCGCGCGGGCAGTCCGCGACGGTGACGTAGACCGCGATAGCATCCAAGATCCATCAGGCGCTTGATATTGAGTTGGATCTCCTTGCGCAGATCACCCTCCACCGCACCTTCGTCTTCCAAAATCTGCCGAATATGATTCGACTCTTCCTCGGTGAGGTCGGCGATCTTCTTGTTCGGGTCGATGTTCGACCGATAGAGGATCGATTGCGCCCGCGCCTTTCCGATTCCGTAGATGTACGTCAGACCGATCTCTGCCCGCTTCCGGGGCGGCAAATCTACACCTGCAATGCGTGCCATTCGAAAAGTCTCCTAACCCTGTTGCGGCTTAACCCTGACGCTGCTTGTGCTTTGGATTCGAGCAAATGACGCGCACCACGCCGTGGCGATGGATCACCTTGCACTTGTCGCAGAGTTTCTTCACTGATGCTCTTACCTTCATTTCGCTCACCGCCTTTCGGACCGGACGCGGGTTCGCTCCGGTCCAGCGCGGCCATCGCTTGCCTTGCGGCCGGATGACCGGAACAAATCTCAAAACCCCAAGGGCACCTCGGATTTCCAAGGGCACCTCGGATTTCCAAGGGCACCTCGGATTTCCAAGGGCGCCTCGGATTCCCAAGCGCGCCTCGGATTCCCAAGCGCGACTTGTATTCCCAAGCGCGACTTCAATCGCCCAAACTGCGCTGCTGGCGTCGCTGTTCGCGAATCCTAATCGCGTCTAGCGTTCAAGCAATCGCAGCAACCGACCACGACTGGGATCCTGGGGAGATAGTGTGACTTCCACGAGATCGCCGGGCCGCACCCTCAGGAAATTCTTCTCCCGAGCACCCGACGCGTGAACAAGGACAATATCCTTTCCATTATCCAACATTACGCGCACAATTGCATGCGGCAGTAGCTCCACCACCGTCGCACGACAGGCAGGGCGCTCTGGAACCGCTCCGGTTCCTGGCCGGGGGTCCTGCCTTTCGGCCTCTGTCCCGATGGGCTGGTCTCGGTCCATCGCCCTACTTTCCTTCACTCTGGTTGCGCGGTCCGTGAGGCTCCACGCTGAACTTAAGGGCGTGTGAGCACCCAAGGTCCGTTTTCAGTAATCGCTACGGTATGTTCAAAGTGAGCCGAGTACGACCCATCCTTTGTGACAGCCGTCCATTTATCACTCAAAACTCTGGTCTCGGCGGTTCCGATATTCACCATGGGCTCAATGGCCAGCACCATTCCTGCCTTGAGACGCGGATTCTCGTTGCGCCGATCAATATAATTGGGAACCTGAGGGTCTTCGTGCAGTCGCGTTCCGATGCCATGGCCCACATATTCGCGGACAATCGCAAACCCATGCGTCGTGATGTGCTTTTCGATGGCGCCAGAAATATCAAATAAGCGATTGCCCACGGACGCTTGGGCGATTCCCAACTCCAACGCGGTACGCGTGACATCCAGCAGACGCGCCACTTCCTCTGACACAGCGCCTACCGGAACCGTGATTGCGGAATCCGCATAGTAGCCATCCAGGTGGACGCCGGTATCGATGGTTACCACATCGCCACCCTTCAGGATGCGTTTACGGGACGGGAATCCATGCACAATCTGTTCGTTCACCGAAGTACACAATACACAGGGGAACTTCGAGCCTGCCGTGGGAACGTAATAGCCCTTGAAAGCCGAGGTTGCCCCCGCGTCGTCGATCAGTTTCTCGGCGATTACTTCCAGATCCCAGGTGGTCACCCCTTCCTGGACGATGGCTGCGCAGGCGTGCAGGATCTCGTGGACCAGCAGTCCACTGCGTCGCATCTTCAGCAGTTCCAGGTCGGTTTTCCGAATAATCATCTCAAGTCCAATTGAGCCGCAGGCGACCAAGACTCGCGCGCTAGGGGCCCGCCCGCGGCAAGGGCCTTCCAGATCTCCTGGTGAATGTGCTCAGGGGACCCGGCACTCGCCGCGACGTGGACCACCAGGTCCGCGCGTTGGGTGAGCAACTCGACGGCGGGAGCGGTGAGCCGTTGATAATCAGCCAATCGCCCCGCCAAGAACTCTTCCCGATCGTCCAGTCTGGGAACCAGATCCCCGGAACAGAACGGTCGATCACATTGGTTTCCTGCCAGTGAAGGCTGGAAATCCAGATGAAACAACGCACCACAGCGGCTGCATTGCCGACGGCCGACAAATCGCTCCGCCAAGTCCCTCGCACTTGCCAACAACAAAACCATCAGCACCCTTGCGCCCTGCACCTGAGCGGTATCCAGAACGCGCTCAGCCTGGGACTGCGTCCGCGGGTACCCGTCCAGGATGACGCCACCGCGGCAATCGGGCAATCGTAAACGCTCATCCAACAGTTGATTGATCCACTCGTCCGGGACGAACTGGCCCACATCAATTTGCCGTGCGATGGCTTTACCCAACGCATCTCCCTGCAGAATCCGGTCCCGCAAGATGTCTCCCGTGGACACATGCGGCAAGTTGAGGCGGCGACTGAGCAAGCCAGCCTGCGTCCCCTTCCCCGAGCCCGGTGGCCCAAACAGCAGCACCAAACTCGCTGGGCTCGTACCGCTTTCCAACTCCTTTGGGGTGAGGGAAAACGTTCCGTGCGCTGTTGGCGTTTGGTCGGTGTCCGACGAGGCCATGAGCTAGAAGGCGCTACGGCGTCCGCGGATCCTGCCCGCCTTCGGCGTAAATCCTTCATAATGGCGCATGATCAGTTGCGCCTCAATCTGATTGACAAAATCCATCGCCACACCCACAACGATCAAGAGCGACGTACCGCCAAAGTAGAAGTTGACGCCAAGCCCATCCAACAAAAAGCGTGGAAACGTACTGTCGATCCAATTGCCGATCAGCGGTAAATGCTGCAGCTTGATGCCGGCAATCATGATGTCTGGAATGAGACAGAGGAATGCGAGATAAATGCCGCCCACCACGGTAATCCGGGTTAGGATCTTGTTGAGGTAATCAGCGGTGTTCTTGCCAGGACGAATACCCGGAATAAACCCGCCATACTTCCGCATGTTGTCCGCTGCTTCATTCGGGTTGAAGATGATGGACACGTAGAAGAAACAGAAGAACATGATTGCCGCTACAAAGATGACCACGTAAAGCGGCTCAGAGTGGGCGATGGCTGCCAGGACGCCACTCGCCCATTCACTGGATTTCACCCAGGGCATGGTGGTGAGGGTCTGGGGCAGAGCGAGCATTGAGCTGGCGAAAATGACTGGGATCACGCCGCCGGCATTCACCTTCAACGGCATGTGGGTCTGCTGTCCGCCCATCACACGCCGGCCGACCACTCTCTTGGCGTACTGCACGGGAACTCGCCGTTCAGCGCGCTCCACCAGCACGATAAAGGCGACGACGGCGATCATGGCCAGGAAGATCACGATTGCCTGGACGGGATTCCAGTTCCGGGTGACGAACACGTTTTCCCAAATATTCAGCACGGCGCTGGGCAGCCCAACAACGATGCCCGCGAAGATGATGAGCGACATCCCGTTGCCGATACCCCGTTCCGATATCTGCTCACCCAACCACATGATGAAGGCCGTACCTGTGGTGAGGGTGACAATGGTCATCAGAACAAAGCCGATACCGGGATTCAGTACAAAATTCCCATCGCTGCTTTGCAAGGCGATGGCAATGCCCATGGATTGCATGATGGACAAGGCGATGGTGAGATAGCGGGTCCATTGCGTGATTTTGCGCCGTCCAAGCTCCCCTTCCTTCTGCAATTTCTCCAGGGTGGGGACGACCACGGTGAGCAACTGCAAAATGATGGAAGCCGTAATGTAGGGCATGATGCCCAGGGCGAAGATCGTAAGACGCTCCAACATGCCGCCAGAAAACAGGCTCAACATGCCGAAGACGCTTCCTCGATTCTGCTCAAAAAACTCCTGCAATGCCGCGGCGTTTACTCCCGGTGTGGGAATAAACGCGCCAAGCCGGTAGACGGCCAACAAGGCCAGCGTAAACAGCACCCGGTTCCGCAGGTCGGGAACCCGGAAGACGTTGGCGATGGCTTCTAAGAACTTGTTCATGCAGCCCTTCCTGAACGAACCGGAGACGAACCCTGGCTTAGGCCCTGGGAGTCTTTTTGGCGCGCTTGATGGGCGCGACCACCACTTCAATCACTTCCACCGTACCGCCGGCAGCCTTGATTTTGGCGGCCGCCTGCTCAGTAAAGGCATGCGCCTTGACGTGGATGGGACGGGTAATCTCGCCGTTGCCAAGGATCTTCAGTCCATCCTTGAGGTTCTTCAGAACGGCGGTTTGCTCAATGATTTCCGGCGAAAAGGAATCACCCGGCAGATCATTCAGGCGGCTTACGTTCAGCACGGCATATTCCTTGCGGAAGATGTTGTTGAAGCCACGCTTAGGCATGCGACGGTGGAGTGGCATCTGGCCACCCTCAAAGCCGCGCTTTTGGCTAAAGCCGCTGATGGCGTGCTGGCCCTTCATACCGCGTCCGGAGGTTTTGCCATGGCCGGAGCCCATGCCGCGACCAATTCGCTTCTTGTTCCGTGTTTGTCCGGCGGGGGGTTTCAGTTGACTGAGATCCATTGCGCTTCCTCCGAATCCTCTAGGCCTTTTTCTCGTCCACGACACGCACCAGGTGCGGGACTTTGTTCACCATGCCCCGGGTACACGCGTTGTCGAGACGCTCCACCACCTGTTGCAGGCGGATGAGTCCCAGTCCGCGAACCACCTTGCGCTGGTTTTCGGGGCGGCCAACCGGGCTGCGCACCAGTTGAATCTTGATCGTTCCTTCGGCCATCACAACTCTCCTCGTCACCCTGACTTGACCGCAATCGGCGCGCGGTATCCAACTACCACCGCACTTCCAGCAGCATTCCACCGCACTCCCGTGAGAGAATTCCGGTGAACCCAGCTTGGCGACATCCGTGGGAAGTCGCCTGCCGCAACGCTTTAGGACTGCACCGCCGCCGGCATATTCGATTCCACGGGAGCCAGCCCCCGCATTTCCACAACGCTTTGGCGATCTCGCAACTGGACCAGCGCATCCACCGTCGCCTTCACCACGTTGTGGGGGTTACGGCTGCCAATGCACTTGGTGAGGATGTTGTGGATCCCCACCGCCTCGATGACGAAACGCACCGGACCGCCGGCGATGACGCCCGTGCCATCAGGAGCGGGCTTCAACAACACCTTGCCGCTTCCGAAGACACCCATCGTTTGGTGAGGAATGGTGCCATGCACCAGATTCACCTTGGTGAGGTTCTTGCGCGCGGACTCAATGCCCTTTTTGATCGCCGAAGGCACTTCTTTTGCCTTACCGGTTCCAAAGCCGACAACCCCCGCCTGAGGATCGCCCACCACCACCAGAGCAGAGAAGCTCAGGTTCTTTCCGCCCTTCACCACCTTGGTGACACGGTTGATGCTGACTACGCTTTCCTTCAGGTTGTACACCGAAGGGTCAATTGGCTTCTTGATGTTCGTCATAACGAATCCTAGAACTCCAGTCCCGCTTCGCGGGCGGCGTCGGCGAGTGCCTTGATGCGGCCGTGGTAGAGGTAGCCGCCACGGTCGTAAACCACAGCCTTGATCCCCTTGGCCACGGCCCTTTCCGCGACAAGTTTGCCCACAGCCTTTGCCCCATCGATATTGCCGCCAGAGGCGACAGGGGAATCCTTTTCGTGGCTGGAGGCAGAAACCAGGGTAGTTCCAGTGCTGTCGTCAATCACCTGGGCATAGATATGCTTCAGGCTGCGGAAGACCGCCAGGCGAGGCCGCTGGGCACTGCCCCGCAGCCGTTGCCGAATGCGCTTGTGAATGCGCTCACGAATTTCGCTGCGAGAGATTCTGCGAATCACTTCTTGCCTCCCTTACCACCGGCGCCCGACTTGCCCACCTTCTTCCGTAGCACTTCTCCGGTGTACCGGATCCCCTTTTGCTTATACGGCTCGGGCGGACGCAGCATCCGTACGTTCGCGGCGGTTTGCCCCAGCAACTGGCGATCGTGACTGCTGAGAATGAGGTGCGTGTTCTTCTCAATTTGAGCGTCAACGCCCACGGGCAACAAAAACTCAATCAGGTGCGAGTAGCCCAGCTTAAAGATGATGGCGCGACCCTTCACCTCAGCGTTGTAGCCGATGCCGACAATATCCAATTCCCGCTTGAATCCCGTCGAGACGCCCGTGACGGCATTTGAGGCCAGAGCCCGCGTCAGCCCATG
>JALOKO010000204.1 GCA_025456495.1 Bryobacterales bacterium
CACAGAAAGATGCTGAAAAAGGGCAGCATCCACTCAGGCATCGCGAATGGCAGCAGGGCCTCCAGCGAAGCCGGTACACCCAATGCATCGCGCTTCATCGCCCAGCTCAGCAGCGCGTTGCCCCCAACCTGACAGACAATCACAATACAGGAAAGCAGCAGCGTCTTCACAGCAACGCGAGCCGGGACAGATGGCATCACCTGAAACTAATCCCCCGTCGCAGGCTGCGCCGCCCGCTGGTCCCGTACGAACTGCTGCCGCTTGCGGCGCAACGCCAGGTACTCGCGGGCTTCCTTCACCAGTCGCCGCCGTTCGCTGGTGGAGAAGATGGCCTTGCGCACTACCCGCCAGACAGCACGTGGACGGAAATAGTATTCGCCATAGAAGCGCTCCACCCAATCGACCAGTTCCACACGGTCCAGATTCTCATAACTGATATTCGGCAATTGATGGCCTTGCTCATCCGTCATCGAATCGATGGTAATCAGTCCATTACTCTTGACGTAGTCATAAAACTCAGTGCCCGGGTACGGATGGGCAATGGATACCTGAATCGTTTCCGTATCCAGTTCTTTCGCAAAATCAACAGTCCGCCGGATTGATTCGCGCGTCTCACCCGGAAGCCCGACAATAAAGTCCCCGTGAATGGTCAATCCCAACTTATGCGCATTCTTGGTGAAGCGGCGGGCCATATCTAGGGTGGCCCCCTTCTTGATGTTCTTCAGGATCTGCGCGTCCCCGCTCTCGTAGCCCACAATCATCAGGCGCGCGCCGGAATCTTTCATCGCCGCCAGCGTGTCATAGTCTGTGGTTACCCGCGACGTGCAACTCCAGGTCACGTTGGCCTTCTCTAACTTCTTACAAAGCTCAATCGTACGCTTCTTTTGATAATTGAACGTATCGTCGTCAAAGAAGATCTCCTGCAAACCCGGGAAATTCTCTTTGGCCCACATCACTTCATTCACCACATCATCCGCGCTCCGTAACCGCCAGCGGTGTCCTGAATGCGTCTGCGGCCATAAGCAGAAGGTACACATTGCTGGACAACCGCGCGAGGTATACAGCGAAATGAAGGGATGCTTCAGAAACGGTACGTTGTAGCGCGTGAAGTCCAGATCCCGCTTGTACACCTGGGTCACCCACGGCAGCGCGTCCAGGTCTTCGATGGCCGCCGCTGCGGGGTTGGAATGAAAACGTCCGTTTTCCAGCCAACTCACCCCGGCGATGTCACGCAACGGTTTCCCGTTCGCGAAGTCTACAATCGCGTGGTCAAACTCTTTGGCGCAGACAAAGTCAATGGCGCTGGAAACGCGCAGCGTGCGTTCCGGCTCCACCGTCACGGGGGGCCCCACAAAGGCCACCTTCAGCTTCGGATTTACATCCTTCATCATCCCGGCGATGCGCGTATCCACATCAAAGCCCGGCGTGGACGTAAACAGCACCAGCAGCTCGAAGTCAGCGGCCATCTGCACCGTTTGTTCAATGGAAATCTTGTGCGGCGGCGCGTCCACAACCTTGCTGTCGGGCAGCATGCCCGCCGGGTAACACAGCCAAACCGGATACCAATAGGACTCAATCTCCCGCGTTGCGGGCCAGCGGGAACTGGCCCCTCCATCAAACCCCTCAAACGATGGCGGATTCAAGAACAGCGTTCGCATCCCATCTCCTGTGTCTGCCGGTTAGACCGGGCTCGCTTACCTCACATTTCGCATGCGGCTCGCTGGCGGAGCCTGCCTGCTGGTAACCAGACGAATCCCTCAATTCCCATGGTACTGGATTCAGACACGCGCTTCCTTCTGTTGTCCGCCCAAGCACCAGCAACGCCCATGCGGGTTGTCCCCTCCCCGTCGAGAATTCATCGATTATTTACTTGACACGTCGAGTATTTACAGCAACAATCACTGTTGTGGCCACTACCCACACCGCTCTGCGGGACGAAATCCAGCAGACTCGTCCCTTTCACAGTGACCGGGAGGAGCTTGTGCTGGCCGTCCTTCGTACGGCTGACCATCTGCGTGGTTGGATTGGAAGCGTCCTGCAGCCCTTTGGACTGACCATGCAACAGTACAACGTCCTGCGCATCCTGCGCGGAGCAGGGGAAGGCGGCTTGCCCACACTAGCCATCGCGGACCGCATGATTGAGCGCGCTCCGGGAATAACCCGCCTCCTTGACCGCATGGAAGTGCATGGCTGGGCTTGTCGCCTCCGCTGCAGGAAAGACCGGCGAGTGGTCTACGCCAGCATCACCCCGCAAGGCCGTCTGCTGCTTGACCGGATTGAAGGACCTCTACATACGGCCACGCTATCGGGCATCCCCGAAGTGCCCCATCACGATCTGCGCCGTTTCCTTGACCTGCTTGCCGACGTACGGCAAGTCACCGCCCGCCCCTTGGTTCCGGACAGCAACAACCAACCCGGAACCCGTTAGATTTCTAAACACTTCCCCAAAGGAGATTCCAATGTTTCGATTCCTGAACACCCTCATGCTCACCTCCGTGCTTGCCGTGGGCGCCCTGGCGGCGGACTACAAGATTGACCCCGCACATTCCAGCGCCAATTTCTCAGTCACCCACATGGGCCTGAGTAAGGTGCGCGGTGGTTTTGGCAACGTGCAGGGCATCGTTTCCTATGACCCCGCAAATCTCGCGGCAACCAAAGTGGAGGCCACTGTGGATGTGTCCACGGTCAGCACAAACGACCCCAAGCGGGATGGCCACCTGAAGAGCCCCGACTTCTTCGAAGCCGAAAAGTTCCCCACCATGAAGTTCGTCTCCAGCAAAGTGGAAAAGGCGGGCAACGGACTGAAGGTCACCGGAGACCTGACCATCAAGGGCGTCACCAAGCAAGCGGTGCTCAACATTGACGGCCCTACGGATGAAATCAAGGACATGCGCGGCATGAAGCGCAGGGCCGCCGCCGCCACCACGCGCATCAACCGCAAGGACTTCGGCATCACCTTCAACCGCGTCCTGGATACCGGCGGCCTGATGATCTCAGACGAGGTGGACATCACCATTGATATCCAATTCGCCGCGGCAGCGCAGTAGCCCAGGCGCAACCAACTCCCACGGTAGCCGCACCGCTCTGGTCGCCATTTATTGGGGACGTCATCTATTGGGGACGCATCCCGAAACCGTTGTCCGCCCCGCATCGGCTTCGCCCCAAACGTCTTGGCTTGCTTGATGGCCGTCTTGGCGTGCTTGATGGCCGTCCTGGCTCGCTGGATGCTTGGCGGTGCGGGGTGTTCTGGCGCCATCCAGTACGCCATCGCGATCGCGGCTGGACAGGCACCCTGTCCACCGTGATACCCTATTATCTTGATCGGGAATCGCATCATTCGCGTTTCCCACGGCTGCTCCCCCGTTCGGAGTCACCGGGATCTCCCAGACTGCATCCCATTCGGTGAGAGGATCTTATGTCATCCAGTAGCCCTCGTCCTCGTCTCGGCGGCCTCTCTTGTTCGTCGCTCTGGCTCCGCTTCGGATTCCTGGAAGCCGTACTGGTAGTGATGATCCTGGCAATCTTCTGCCTGGTAGCGTGCCAGAAAGCGCCCGACCCCATCGTGGGCCTCTGGCAGGCAGAGTTGGAAAACGGCGAGGCGCCCCTCATCGGCTTTGTCCTGGACGTGACCCGCGAAGGCGATGTCGTCCGCGGAGCTTTGGTGAACGGGCCCGACCGCGAAGAGGCCACCTCCGGCAGCTTCGATGGCAAGACCCTCACGTTGAAGTTCGATTTCTATGACGCTGAGCTGACGGCGGAACTCGCGGACGGCAAGCTGCAGGGTGCGTTCTCCCGGCAGCGGGGCAAGAGCGTCACCGCGCGGAAGTTCAGCGCTTCCCGAAACCTTCCCACCTACGCGCCCACCACCCAAGGACCTGACCTCAGTGGCGATTGGATCCTCAAGGTGGGCGAGGGCGTCGAGCAGCGCATCTGGAGCGCCACCCTTCGTCAGGAAGGCGAAAAGCTGGGCGGAACGGTCATCCCCATCAGCGGGGACTGGGGCAACCTCACCGGCTATGTGAAGGACGGAAAGCTCTACCTAAGCCGTTTCGACGGTATCCGCGGTCTGCTGTGGACTGCGGACGTCGCCAGTGACGGCACCCTTGTCGGCAAGTTTGGCGCTGAGCGCAAAGTGGTGGCCGAGCGCCTGGACAAGGCCGTCGCCCAAGGCGCCAAGCCGCAGGACCCCGGCGCCTACACCTCCGTCAAGGACCCCGCCGAACCCTTCCGCTTTGAGGGTCTTGACCTCAACCAGCAGAAGGTCGCTTCCACTGACAGCCGCTTTGCCGGAAAGGTGGTGCTGGTGACCATCACGGGAACCTGGTGCCCCAACTGTCACGATGAAGCGCCCGTGCTGGTTGACCTATACCGCAAGTACAAGGACCAGGGCCTGGAGATTGTCAGCCTCGCCTACGAATATACGGGCAACGTGGAGCGCGACCTGGAACTGTTACGCATCTACGCCAAGCGGCACTCGATTGACTTCCCGTTGCTGCTGGCGGGCACCACGGAACCCGGCGAGATCGCGCGCACCCTGCCGCAACTGGTGAATTTCGGCGCTTATCCCACCACCATCTACGTCAACCGCGAAGGCAAGGTGGACTACATCCACGCTGGCTTCGAAAGCAAAGTCACCGGCGAGCGCCACACGAAGCTGGTTGCCGAAATCGAACACCGCGTGCAGCAACTCCTGGCCGCAAAGTAGCTGGAGCGGCCAGCGGTCCTTCGAGCTAAGATTGAGGTGAGATCAGTTGGATACATTCACGTGGGAGGGCTATGCATGTGCTGATAGATGGAATAGATATCGCTGTCCTTTCGTCCCCCCGTACTGTATCGAAGCTTTATGAATCGCGATGCAGCGATGTGCCGACAGAGCATGGAGTATACGATACCACTAACCTTCCTTAGGGAAAGCACTGCGGGCTGGTTTAAGGGCATTAACCCTTCGTATCCCTGGGTCGAGCTTGCCCCCAATTGGGTGAAGAACGTTGGTATCGTGTACATAGGCAAGGCTGGTGGTTCGCGAGGACTTCGTCAGAGAATCAAGCAGCTCATTGACTTTGCGTACGGTAAGCCAATTGGTCACCGTGGTGGTAGGATGTTGTGGCATCTCTCTGACTGGACTGATCTTACAATCCAATGGTGGATCTGCGAGCCTGGCGCAGCAGATGCATTGGAATCCCAGCTGATCGATAAATTCCGCTCCGTACACGGAATGCGACCGTTTGCGAATATGAATAAACAAATAACTATTCATAGCGCACGCCAGGTAAAGGATTCTCATGCTATTTTTCGAAGGCGTTTGGACTGCCAGTCCACCGCAGAGCTCCCTCATTGGCGTCATAGTCAATTCCCGGAACTTGCGAAAGAATCAGGCAAATTCCGGATGAAGCTCGGCCTGGGTACTCGTTGTTCATCCAGCTTCGCAACACCTTTCCTTCAGCTATCAACCCGTCAACCGTCGACCTGAAGATTTCAATCTGAATGTGTTGCTCTTTGTTGTTGGATGTCAAACGATTCAAACCACTCCAATCCACATGGAGGATCTTGTTGGCTTTACCGTTCCCACGCTCCAGGGTTTTTCCTGCAAGTGGCATGATGGAATTCATCCAGATCGCGTCGAATACTGACGTTCCTTTAGTCTGCGGAGAAATCGTTGATGGGGAAATCGCTGGCAGGACAATAATCTCGATCTTCAACTTCTCGGCAACTTGCCACGCATCAGGCAACAATCGTCCATCCGTGACGAGTGCAGCGCTTGTGCAATCGAAGTAATGCATCGCTCCACATAGATTCATAATCATCTGGCGGTTGACTGATCTTCCACCATTTCCATACATTTTCGCTTGGACTGCGATGACCTCACTCCCCCGCTTGGCAAAACAATCTACTCCGTAGTCGTTAGAATAGCTGGTCAATTGAACCTGATACCCTTTTTAGCGGAAGTACTCAGCGACCATTTCTTCGTATTGGCGTGGCATCATGTCGAGAATTGTACAACCTTGCGAGACAGTTCACTGCGGAAGTTCCCCACCCTCACGTCACCCCCAGCCGCCCGCTGGTCTTCCATCACCACGGCATCCCTGGCTATGCGAAAGTGAAGGCAGATGACGAACTACACAGTGGTGATTCACAAGGACCCTCAAGGCGGCTTCTGGGCCGAAGTCCCCGCGCTCCCAGGTTGCTACACCCAGGCGGAGTCCATGGAAGAACTCCTCCTGAACGTACGCGACTTCGAGGGGCGCCTAAACTGAGCCTTCGCGTCCGACGCCAACAAGGACCTGCCGGCGACCATGCCTAGCGTCACCGGTGCGACGCGAACCGTTGCTAGCTCTCGCGCCTCCACCGCCCACCATGGCGGTGAGCCGGGAAACAACATCATCCACTGACTCCGCTTGTCCGTTGAGTTGCTCACTGGAGGCAGCACTCTGTTCGGCGTTGGCGGCCACCTGCTGGGTTACCTGTTCCATTTGCGCGATGGCGCTGGCGATTTGCTGAATGCCATGCGCTTGCTCTTCGCTGCCACGGCTCACCTGGGTCACGAGGGACCGCAGACGGCTCGCGTTTCCTGTGATGCGATGGATGGCATCCGCCACCTGACCCAATCGGGAACTGCCTTCAGCGGATCGACGGATGGAGTTCTCAATCAGCTCCGCCGTGTCCTGGGCGGCCTGCGCTGAACGTTGCGCCAGGTTCCGTACCTCATCGGCAACCACCGCGAATCCGGTCCCCGCGCTCCCGGCGCGAGCGGCCTCCACAGCAGCGTTCAACGCCAGGATGTTCGTCTGGAAGGCGATCTCATCAATCACCTTAATGATCTTGGAGATTTTCGCGCTGGATTCGTTGATGGCTTCCATGGAAGCTACCATGGACCCCAGTTGCTGGTTGCTCTCCTCCACCAACTTGGACGTGGCTTCCACCTCGCGGGCGGCCTCGGCGGAGCTTTCGGCGTTCCTCGTCGTCATGGAATTCAGTTGTTCGGACGAGGCGGAGGT
>JALOKO010000205.1 GCA_025456495.1 Bryobacterales bacterium
CAGGTACAGGCTTCCCTCCCCCAGCGGCCCTTCCACGACACCCGCCGGAGCGGTGCGGTAGCGCAACTGCGCGTCTTGCCGGAAGGCCTCGTAATCTGTGAGCGAGAACTGCGTGCGGACCCCGGACATGCGGCTGACGAAGTAGTCAATCATGCCGTTGGTTTCCGGGTGCGACGGGTCAAAGCGATTCAGTTCGCCATCGGCCACCACGTCAATGCCGGCCAGTTCCTGCGTCTTCAGCACCACCATGATGGCGTCGCGCAGCACCAGTTTGCTGGTTTCTCCCAGCAGCCAGGATGGGGTGGGATAACTCCCCACAACAGTTGTTTTCACCATGGCAACCATTCTACTGATGTCGGCCGAAATGCGGGTGAGGAAACGCGACAGCGGGCGCGCGGCGATAGGACGTTGGTTTCGTAGAATAGAGGGTTGGCAAAATACGAAGTATTGGTGGCAATTCCTACCTTGCATGCGGGCGAACCGCTGCGAGCCGTTCTGGACAGCTTAGCCGCGCAAACCTGGAGGGACTTTGAAGTGATCGTGGTGGACAACAGCAGCCAGCGTCTGGCCGCGCCGTTGGCCACGGAAACCCGATTTGCCCTGCAACTGCTGTATGCGGAAACCAACGTGGGGTGGCCCATCCGGGCTGGCTGGAGGCCCTGGTGAAGGCGGCCCAAGCCTATCCCGAATATGGCATGTTCAGTTGCCAGATTCGCCTAGCGGGCACACCGTTGCTGGATTCAACAGCGCTGTTGTTGAGCCGCGATGGCAGCAGCATCCAGCGCGGCCATGGGCAACCCTGGGCCACGCACGAGTCTGCACCCAGCGCGCTGCTTCCCAGCGGATGCGCCGCGCTTTACCGGCGCAAGGCCATGCAGGAGGCAGGGCACTTCGATGTGGACTTTTTCCTGTATGGCGAGGACACTGACCTGGGCTTGCGGATGCAGTGGATGCGATGGCCCTGCCGCTATGTGAGCGATGCGATTGTGGAGCATGCGTATTCGGCGTCGGCGGGCGTGGCGTCGCCGCTGAAGGCCTACCTGGTGGAGCGCAATCGCCTGTATCTGGTGATTCGGAACCTGCCGCTGACGGACGCGGTGGCCGCCCTGGCCAGCGCTCCGCTGCGCTATCTGCTGCACCTGGTTTCGATGGTGCGGGGCCGTGGGAAAGCGGCCGAGTTTGCGCGGACCAGCAGCGGGTGGCAGTTGCCGTGGATGGTGCTGAAGGCGCACGTGGTGACGCTGTTCGCGCTACCGCGCCTGGTGCGGCAACGACATGCAATTCGTCGTCACGCGCGTGTGAGCAAAGCTGCTTTCCGCAAGGCGATCTACGCCCACCGGGTAAGCCTTTGGAAGGTGGCGCAGCACTAGTGATGAACGGCCGCCCAACGTCTTCCAATGTGCGTCGAGGCCCTGCGCGCGGGGACGAGAATGCCGCAACGCAGCCTGCGCCCGGCGACCTGCTGGTGTTGATTCCCGCATTGAACGAGGAGGCCTGCATCGAGGGGGTGTTGACGGAACTGTGGGACGTGCTTCCGGGCTGCGACGTGGTGGTGGTGGACGATTGCTCGCGCGACGCGACGGCAGCCGTGGCGGCCGCCGCCGGAGCGCGCGTGCTGAAACTGCCGCACCACCTGGGCCTGGGCGGCGCGGTGCAGGCGGGTTATAAGCTGGCCTTCGAACTGGGTTACGACATCGTCATCCGCATTGACGCCGACGGCCAGCATAACCCGCGCGACATTCGCCTGATCTACGACACGCTGAAGGAAACCGGCGTCGAGATGGTGATTGGCAGCCGATTTCTGCCCGGCTCCTCGGGCTATCAGTCCACGTTCGCGCGCCTGCTGGTGATTCGTTTTTTTCGGTTGATGCTACACCCCATTCTGGATCATCCGGTGCGGGACCCCACCTCAGGGTTCGTGGGCGTGAACCGCGCTGCGCTGGAGTTGTTCAGCCGCGTATTTCCGCTGGAGTATCCCGAAATTGAAGCGCTGGTGGTGCTGCAACGCTGCGTGTTTCGCTTCCGCGAGGTGCCGGTGGCGATGCGTCCGCGCGCGGCGGGCACCAGCACCATCACATGGTGGAAATCGACGTATTACATCCTGCACGTGCTGCTGGGCGTGTTCGTGAATATCCTGAAGTATGACGTCCGCCGCCTGGGAGGGAAGTGATGCCGCCAATGCAATCGATGGTGGTTGCGGTTACGCTGGTGCTGATTGCCGCGGTGCTGGTGCAGGTGCGGCGCGGCTGGGCGCTGGCGTGGCGCTGTTGGTGGTGGTGCTGGCGCCGGGATTGCTTGGCTCCATCGCAGGGATGGTGGGCCTGCAGGACGAGACGATGGCGCTGTTGTTGCTGGTGGGCTGTCTGTTTCTGTTCGTGCTGTTCCGGCTGTCGATGGTGGTGTCGGCGCTGAAAGAGAACAACATCGCGCTAGCCCAACGGCTGGCCATTCTGGAGTTCCGGCTGGCGGATCGTCATGAAGAAGAAACGAAGCGTTCCTGAGGCAGATTCGACACCGACGACGCCTGCATCCGTGCCAGGGCTAGCTGGGCCAGGGCTAGCTGGGCCAGGGCTAGCTGGTTTTGGGGTAGCTGGCGCCGCAGCGCCCGCCGGGCTTCCGTGGTGGACATGGCCTGCGCTGGCGGCGGCTGCCTTCCTGATGCTGCTGGTGGTGTACGGGCCGTCGCTGCGTGGCGAATTCCTGTTCGATGACATTGCGCTGAAGTTCCGCGCGGAACCGGAGTATTTCCGCTGGACGGCCTGGCAGGCGATGCAAGGGGACCGCCCGCTGACGGGCCTAAGCTACTGGCTGAGCTTCCATGCTGGGGGAGGCAAGCCCCTACCGTTTCATTCGGCTTCCCTGCTGCTGCATGCCGCTTCAGCCAGCCTGATGGGCTATATCGTGTTTCGGCTGCTGACGCTGCTGGGCATGGCCGTGGGCTACCGCGCGTCCCTGGCCCTGCTGGGCGCGGGGTTGTTCCTGCTGCACCCGGCGCAAAGCGAAGCGGTGGTCTATGTGGCGGCGCATCCCGAACCGTTGACGGTGTGCTTCTACTTTGCGGCCATCGCACTGTTCCTTTCGGCGGTGCTGCTGGCGCTGGACCTATGGGTGTACCGCAAGCCGCTGCCAGCGCTGCTGCGCGAGGGATGGCGCCTGTACACCCTGCTGGCGGCAGGCGTGGCGCTGGGCGTGGCCGTTGTGCTGCGCACGCTCTCCACGGCCACCACGGCGGGCTTTGCGATGCAGGATCTGCAGTGGTGGGAGTATCTGCTCACCCAGGGACGCGCCATCCTGCTGTACCTGCGCCTTTGGTTGCTGCCGGTGGGCCAGAACGGCGACTACCTGTTTCCCATTTCCCGTGGGCTGTTTGAGCACTGGGCCATTCTCTGCTGGGCGCTGATTGCCGCCGGGCTTGCGGCGGCCTTCCGCTATCGCCAGCAAACGCCTCTAGTGTGGCTGGGGGCGCTTCTGTTCCTGCTGGTGCTGGCGCCCACATCCAGTGTGCTGCCCATCCAGGACGCGGCCGTGGAGCGGCGGATTTATCTGGCTGCGCTGGGGCTGGTTCCGCTTACGTTGGGCCTGCTGCTGGCCCTTCGGATTCCCCCGGCATGGATGCGCGCAGGAGGCGTGGCCGTGTTGCTGGTTCTGTCGGTGGCCACGTACCAACGCAGCCAGGTTTGGGCCTCAGGGAATGCCTTCTGGGCCGATGTGCTGGCCAAGAACCCGGAGAGCTGGCGCGCCAACGTGGCCATCGGCCTGCAGGCGCTGGAGGCTAACCGCTGCCAGGAAGCGCTGACGTTGTTGGAAAAGGCGCAACCGGGTGTGGCGGCAAACTTCCAGGCCAGTTGGCACGCCAACCACGCGCGGGCCCTGGATTGCCTGGGGAGGATGGAGGAGGCGGAAGCGGCGTACCTGCGGTCCCTGCAGGGAGAGCGCAGCGCGGCGGTGCTGTCCCAACTGGGGGTTCACTATGGAAAACGCGAGCGCTATGGCGATGCGCTGCGGGTTCTGGATGAGGCCATCGCGCTGGACCCGGGCTTTCCGCCCGCTTACTCCAATCGGGGGAACATCCATGCCCGGCAAGGAGATTGCAGCAGCGCCGTGACGGACTTCCAGCAGGCGCTGCGTCTGATGCCCGGCAATGCTGCCGCCCGGCGCGGATTGGCCTACTGCCAGCAGCAGGCGCAATGAATTTCGGCGGCCGCGATTTCCGCGGCCGCGTTAGCTGCTGGGGCTTAGGTCAACTGCCGGAAGACTTCCACCAGAAACGGCTCAGTCTTTTCGCGCAGGCCCTTCATCCCCAGCGGGATGAGGTCGTTTACCGGCTTCACCGACACCTTCACCGCGTCGCCCAACCGTACCTTGAACTGGCCCCAACCAGCGGCGGGTCCACCCTGCTTCAGCTTCACCAGGGCATCCCAAATCAACTGCTTCATGGGATACAGATAGGCCGCGAAGTCCTGAAATCCATCCAGCTTGACGGCTGCGGTTAACGCATCCTGTAAGGAACTCTGCAGGATATGGTTCTTCAACACAAGCTTCGCATCTTGCGGTTGCACCATTGGCAACACCCCCCACCTTTGCGGGACTGGTTCTTTCGCACGGGCACGTGGTACGAACGGGCACTTTGTACGAACGGGCACGTGGTTCGCACGGGCACGTGGTTCGCACGGGCATGCATCCGCCCATCCACGAGGAAACCAATCCCAGTGTACGCCCAGTGCGATGGCGCGCCAAACGGCGGATGACAGCAAATGGCGGATGATGCAACACCGGGGATGAGATGATGCCATGCCGGGGATGAACAGTGCGGCGCCGTCGATGCGATGGAGCGATGACAGATCCGCGGAAGCCACGCCGGGCGCGCCGTCAGCGCGTGGGTTCCACGCGCACAATCACCCCCGAAGGCATGGCCGGATTCCGGTAAATGCGTTGGGTTGCCTTTTGATACTCCTCTTCGGGCAGATTGAACAAGTTCCCGAACTTCTGCGCGTTGCGGTTGATCATGGGGAACCAACTGCTCTGCACCTGCACCATGACGCGATGACCGCGGCGAAAGGTGTGCAGCATGTCGTTGAGTTCGAAACGGACGGGTTCGGCCTTTCCCGGCGTGAAGGGCTCCGGCTTCTCCAGGCTCTTGCGGAACTTGCCGCGAATGACATTGCCGCGCACCAGTTGCTGGTAGCCGCGCATCTGGACCTCGGTGGGGTTCGGGTCGGGGTTGGGATAGTCCTCTGGATAGACATCAATCAGCTTCACCACCCAATCGGAATCGGTTCCGGTGGTGCTGACGAAGAGGTCCGCAGTGATGGGGCCGGCAATGGTGAGGTCGTCTTCCAGTACATCGGTCTGGTAGACCAGGACATCCGGGCGAGTGGAGGCGAAGCGCTGGTCGGCCACCATGTGCTCCCGCGACAAGGTCACCTGAATTTTGCCAATGTGGGGAACGGGCTTGGCGGGGTCACTGACGTATTCGTCGTAGCCATCAGGCCCATTGCCAGTGGGCGCCTGTAGGCTGAGCTTGCCGTTGGGATGGAAGTAGAGCTTCCTGGGTTGCGCCGAGGCGGGGGGCCACTGGTCAAAACGCCGCCAGAGGTTCCGGCCGGTCTCAAACAGATAGGCTTCGGGAAGATCCGGCGCATCCGCGCCCTTCAAGTAGTGCATGAAGAATGGGAACTCAATGTGTTCGCGATAAAAGAGGCTGGTCTTCGCGCCAAAAGACACATCGCCCAGCTTGAGGCCGTCCTCGCGGGCCCATTGGCCGTGGTCCCAGGGTCCCATGACGAGCTTGTTCCAGGCGCCGGCGGACTGCCGTTCCGTGCTGCGGTAGACCTCCAGGGCGCCGTAGAGGTTCTCGGCGTCGAACCATCCACCTACGGTGAGCACGGCGGGGCGGATGCCCTGCAAATGCGGGTTGAGATTCCGCGCCTTCCAGAACTCGTTGTAGCTTTCCTGTTCCATCAGTTCGTTCCAGAAGGGGACCTCGCCCTTGAGGTACTTGGCGTTGGCCTCCGGCATGCCGCCCAGGCGGAGATAGAACTGATAGCCGTCGGCGGTGCCGTAGTCGAAGGGAGCGCCACGCTTGGTGGAGGGCTGGGTGCGTGGCTTGCCAAAGGCAGCCAGAAAGTTGAAGGCGTGCTGCAGCATGAAGGCTCCGTTATGGTGCCAGTCATCGCCCACAAACCAATCGCTGACCGGCGCCTGCGGAGAACTGGCAACCAGAGCGGGGTGTGCGTCAATCATGCCCGCCGCCGTATAGAAGCCGGGGTAGGAAATGCCATACTGGCCCACTTTTCCGTTGTTGGGCTGGACGTTGGCCAACAGCCACTCAATGGTGTCGTAGACATCGCTGGATTCGTCAATCTGCTTGCCCTGCTTGTTGCGAATATGGGGGCGCACGTGGACGAAATCCCCTTCGCTAAGGTAGCGGCCGCGCACGTCCTGGTAGACGAAGATGAAGCCTTCCTTGGTGTAGATTTCGGGTGCGGGACCGAGACTGGTCCGGTAGTTGTCGATGCCGTACGGGGCGCAACTGTAGGGGGTCCGGTTGAAGAGGATGGGGTAGCTACGCGAGAGGTCCTTGGGCACGTAGACAACCGTGAACAGGCGTACTCCATCGCGCATGGGCACCATGTGTTCGTACTTGGTGTAGTGTGCCCGGACGACATCAGCCCCCTGCCCCCAGAGCGCGCTGGCAAGCAGCATGGGCAACAGCAGCGGTAGCAGAAGCGCGAAGAGCGACCGCGCGAGAGCAGAGGGCAGGACGCCCGTGACTGCAAACAGGATTCGGGACCGGGAGGAGGTGAGTGCCAACATGAAGGCGATTGTCGCATACCCATCCAGGCGGTTCCCACGCAAAGATCGACAACCGGGCGCGACATTCCCCTAAGGAAGCAACTCCATTAAGCCGATACATCCATCAGGATGGACAGATCCCCCAGCATCGTCGTATCCGGTCGCACCCCTGCGCGGAGTCGCCGTGGTTGGATTCTGGGGATGTTGGCCGGCGTGGCGATTGTGGGCTTTCTGGGCAGTCTCTACTTCCTGGTGGCGCCGGAACCTCCACTGCAGCGGGAGCTGGTGGCGGCCACTGACCATTCCCCGCCCTTCCAGATTGTGCAACCTGATGGCCGTGTTGGCGGCGCCGTGGTGGAGGCGCTGAACATCGCAGCCGAACGGGCTGGCATCCGGATTCACTGGAAGCACATGGAAGTGCGCCCCGATGATGTGCTTCGCGATTTGGATAGCGGCGTTGACCTGTGGCCCATGGTCACCACCACCCCGGACCGCAAGGAAGCCTACCATCTGACACAGCCGATTGGCCGCGCGGAATACATCATCGTGGCCATCGATGATGGGAATCTGGACCTGAAGACTTTCCGCCCGCAACGGGTGGCCATCACCGCCGGGCAGTGGCTGCGGGCGAAGCTTGCCGAAGACTTTCCGCAGGCCGCGCCGGTGATTGTGAAATCTGGCCAGCAATTGGTGACGCTGTGCGAAGGACGCGCCGACGCGTTGATCGCCGACGCGGCGTCGCTGTATTCGATGTCGTTCAGCCAGCCCGCCAGCTGCGCCGGAAAGCGACTCAGCAACCGCCTGATGCTGGGCTGGTATTGGGATCTGGCGATTGGCTCCACGTTTGCGCGCGCCGCCGAGGCGGACCGCTTACGTGCGGAGTTCGGGTATCTGGCCCGCACCGGCGCATTGCATGAGGTATTCGCGGACTTCCCCATTCAGGCCCAGTACCGCAGCCAGGATACCTTTGCCGAAACCCACGCGGAACTGGAAGCGCGCCGCGCCCGGTGGGTGCTGACGGCCCTTTGCATTTGCTGCCTGGCCCTGTTGGGTTTGGTGATGGAAACCCACCGGCGCACCGCTGACGCCATGCGCCTGGTGCAGCTAAAGTCAAACTTCCTGGACCGGATGAGCCATGAACTGCGCACACCGTTGAATGGAGTGCTGGGACTGGCGAGCCTGCTGTCCACCACCCCACTGAATCCGCAGCAACGGGACTATCTGCGCCTGATCCGGCAATCGGGCGAGCAACTACTGAAGCTGGTTTCTGACTCACTTGCCCTGAGCCGACTTTCCGCCGGGAAGCACGAAAACCGGGCCGCCATTTTTCGGCCACGCAACCTGGTGGAGGATACGATGGCGGTGCTGGCGCCGCTGGCCCAGGACCGGAAGCTTGACCTGGTGTGGGTGGTGGAACGCAGCGTCCCGCAGTCGCTGCTGGGAGATGACCGGACGCTGCAACAGCTACTGATCAACCTCACTGGAAACGCCATCAAGTACACGCCGGCGGGGACGGTGCGTGTCCACATGCGTCTGCTCTCCGCCCAGGCGCCGTTTCCCTTCCTGCGCTGCGAAGTGGATGACAGCGGCCCGGGGATTCCCGCCAGGGACCGGGAGCGGATCTTCGACCAGTTTGTCCGCCTGGAGCGCCCGGGCGAGCAGACGATCGTGGGCACGGGGCTGGGGCTGGCGATCGCCAAGGAACTCATCGTCCTGCTGGGCGGGACGATCGGCGTGAGCGAGAGCGTGTATGGCGGGGCTCGCTTCTGGTTTGAATGTCCTGTGGAAGCGGTGACGGCGGCGACGGGGCAGCCGGTGGCCGGATTGACGGTTCGCGTACTCACGCCTTCCCTCGCTGCGGGCGAGCAGGCCTTCAACTGGGACCGGCAGGCTGGGATTGAGGACCGGCAGGCTGGGATTGAGAACCGGCAGGCTGGGATGGTGGACCGGGACCTCTCGATTGCGAACAGTGAAGCGCCCGCCCGGACATCCCATGCGGCAAGCCAAGCGGTGCTGGTAACCGAAGAGGCTCTCCACCTTGGCCGGAGCGCCGCGGCGGACCCAACCGGCCGTCGTTCAGCGCCTATCGAGGCGGGGTGCATTCATCTGGTGATGACAGAAGCAGAGATGGCGACGGACGCAGCACCGGCCGGCCAGGGCCTGAGGGCCGTGGCCTCCGATGGCCGCACGGGTGACAGCAGCCATCCGGATGGGGTGCTGTTCGAAGAGCCGCGGCGGGCTGGCGGCGAAGCGGCGCTGACGCATAGCCTGAAGCGCTTGGCAATGGCGGCGGCGGAAGGGGAGTCGCCGGATCGCCGTCGATCTCAAGCCGCGCCCCATGTCGGCGCGCCCCATGCTGGCGTGTCCCATGCTGGCGTGTCCCATGAGGGTGTGGCCTACGAGGGTGTGGCCCACGAGGGTGTGGCCCACGCGGACGTTTCGGGCCGAGGGTCTGCTGGCTTGAGCGCGACGATGGAGATGCTGACGCAGTTTCTGGAGGATACCGGGCGTCGCCACCGAGTGTACGAGGGAATCACGGAAGCGATTGCGCATGCCGCCGATGCGCCCGCGCCAGAGTTGGTGGTGCTGGAGGGCGCTTTCCCCGATGGCGACCTCATGCGTATCGCGACGCAGTTGCGCGCCGGTTACGGGTGTCCACACCTTCCGCTGTTGGTCTACGGCCCGGTGAGCGACAGTGACGCTACGGCGCGGGTGCTGCCCCGCGGGATCCTGCGGCTGCCTCGACCCTTTCTCTCCAGCCGTTTCAATCACCTGCTGGAGCACTTGCACGCGGACCTGGCGTTGGAGACTTCCCCCATGCAACCGCCGGAAACGGTGGCTGAGCGTCCTGCCGACGCGGATGCGCTCGCCACGGGCGGAGAGCGTGACCTGGATGCCACGCCCGCCCTGAGTGCGGGGCCCGCGGATGCTACGGACGACCCGGCGGTGCTGACGCCGGGCAAGGGCGGCGCGCTCACCGGCTACCCGTCGGAACCGGTGCTGGTGGCTGACGATAATCCCGTGAACCGATTGGTGTTGGCGGCCATGCTGCGGCGCTTGGGGCTGCGTGTGGTGGAAGCCGAGGATGGGGCACAGGCCCTGCGGCAATCGACGCAGGAGCCATTCAGCTTCTTCATCCTCGATCATCAGATGCCCGTCATGGACG
>JALOKO010000583.1 GCA_025456495.1 Bryobacterales bacterium
CAGATTCTGCGTTTGACGGTGAAAATGTTCCAGATCCTGCTCCACTTCCTTATGAATCTGCATATACCGATTGGCCGCCTCAATCACCATCAAAGCTTGGTGCCAAGTCAATAAGCGTTCCCTTAACCATTCAATACACGTTTCCCTATCCCAATGCGGTTTCGGGGCATCATAAACAACATGAAAGAGCGCGACGTACGCAATGTCGTCAGGTATCGTACTGCTGGAGGGCTTTGTTTGTGTGTTCAACGGAAGGACGATAGTCATGGCAATGGCTAGCATCAATGGGAAGCAGTATCCTAATGGTCGAATCATCTGGGGTTTCCTCTCAGGGAAGTTTATCTAGTGACCAACCCTGCCGGTTTGGCTGGAAAAATACTTGCGCTTGATTGTTGGTAAATCCGAAACTACAGTTCCGGTGCAATGCTAAAACAATGTTATGAGTGCAACGGCGCGTAACTAGGACCGTGTTAGCCTGACACTACCACGAAGTGTTTAGGGCGTCAATGGGAAACCGCGTGCCAACGAACGGCCCTACACAGCGAACCATCTAGCCGCATCTACCCAAGGCAATCGCAGGCTCCACGTCTGTAAGCGGAAAGTCGTTTCCCTTGAATAACACGGGCTCCCGATAGGCCCGCGCCAGGGCGTAGGTGAAGCAATCTCCGAAGCTGAGCCCAGCGGCATGCCGACCTTTCCCGAAAAGTTGGAAAGCTTCCCGGGCGTAACGTATCTGCTCCACGGTCACCGGCTCAAGGCGGACCTTCAGTTCTTCCAGGAAGGGGTCCAGCATCGCGCGTCGCACCGCATCGCCGTTCCGGTCAACGAAAATCGACGCCTCCAAATAGCTCGCCACCGAGAGGCGAACCACATCTGCCTCCACCATGGCAGTCGTGAACTGCCGCGCCTCGGGCTCGCTCAACAGAATCGCCAGCAACGCAGAGGTATCTACTATCATCCGGGCAACCCATCATCGCCGTACAGTAACCCGTCATGGTCATCACTCCGGCAACCCGGCTGCATGCCTTCGGCGAACCGTTCGGCCATCTGCAGCGCCTTTGCCAGTCTCTGTGCAGCACCGTGCTTCTTGCGTTCCGTACCGAGTCGTTCTTCCAGCGCACGCGTCACCGCAGTGGTCAGGCTCTCGCCAGTGAGTTTTGCCAACTCCACCGCAAGCGCATGCGCTTCCGGTTTCTTAACATTGAGGCTCATTCTACCTTTCTGCTCTTTGTAGGTAGAATAGCAGAACCCCTACGCATCGCACGTCCCGCGCCTCGTCCAACCTTGCGCGGCATCCAAGCCTTGCCCGCCACCTGCGCTTGTGCTTCCATGGAAAGCAGGGCTGTCGCTCGCCGTGGCGCAGCGTCTTCCTCAACGCCGTATGGCCATCCCTCCGCCGCCGCTTCCCAAGCTTCGCTGGTTTGACAAGGCCTATCTGGTCGTCATGGGCGCCTACCTGCTTCTCTCCCTGGTGGTGGAGACCGGCTTTCCGGGCGCGTTGGCTGGTTTCCTGTTGGTCATCATCGGCTTGGGGCTGGGCCTGCGTTACGTGCGTATCGTGGGCAAGCAACTCCTGTGGCCCTTGCGCAACCGCCTGCGCGTCACCTACATGTTCATCGGCGTCGTGCCCATCCTGCTCATCCTGTTGCTGGTGGCCATCGGCGCCTACATTCTCACCGGCCAAATCGCCAGCTTCCTGCTCACCACCGAACTGCAACGGCGCGCCGCCCTACTGGCTGCGCCATCACCATCCAGCGCATCTTCCCCTTCTTTGAGCAGCAATTCCCCGGGATGCTGCTGTGCGCGGTCTCTGGCGACCAACGCTGGACCTATCCGCCCGACGCCCCCTGTCCCCAGCCCGCTCCCGGGTGGGAACGCGCCAGCGGCCTGGTAGCCCGCGGCAACGTGTTGCACCTCTGGGTCCACACCCAGCCCAACGACACCGAAGTGACGGTCATCATGCCGCTCACCCGCGCCTATTTGAACGACCTGGTTCCCGGCCTGCTGGACGTGATGTTGGTTGGTCGCATTGACCAGATTGCAGGCGGCAATGCATTGCAGGGCGGCACTCTCTTTTTCGACTTTGCGCCAGCACGGCGCGCGGCAGGCCGTTCCGGCTCTGCTTCCGATTCCCTCCCCAAGGCCAACTTCTTTGACTTCAACGTCCTCTGGCAAACCAACCTGCGTGTTGCCGATTGGGATCGCCCCGCTTCCAACGGTCCTGCTTTTCTCAGCTTCCATTCCCGCCCGTCGGCCGTTCTGGATGTGCTGTCGCGCACCGGTTCCGGCGACGCCGCCGAGATTGACCTGGCGCAATCGGCATCCATCGCCTTCGTCACCATCAGCGTTTTGTTTCTCATCGTCGAGGCCTTCTCTGCCTTCGCCGGCATGCGCCTCTCACGCACCATCACCACCGCCGTCGAGAATCTCTATGAGGGCACCCGCCAAGTGATGCGTGGCGAATTCCAGCATCGCGTGAAGGTGCATGGCGAGGACCAGCTCAGTGACCTTGGCCGGTCCTTCAACCGCATGAGCGAGAACCTGGAAACACTCGTCGCCGTGTCCAAGGAGAAGGAGCGCATGCAGTCAGAACTGGAGATCGCCCGCGAAGTGCAGGCCGGCCTCTACCCCAAGGAAGCGCCGCGCTTCGAACACATCGAACTGGTGGCCGTTAGCCAGCCCGCGCGCATGGCCTCCGGCGACTACTTCGATTACCTGCGCCTCTACGACGATCGTGTGCTGTTCGCCATTGGCGACGTGGCGGGGAAGGGAATCTCCGCCGCCTTGCTGATGGCCTCCATCCAATCCACCATCCGTGCCCAACTGCGCCCCTATCTGCCCCCCGCGCGTGGCGCCAAGGAAACCTGGACGCCCCCGCAGGAGGAGCTTTCCACCGCCACGCTGGTGTCGCGCCTGAACCAGCAAATTCACCAGTTCACCAGCGCCTCCAAGTACGCCACTTTCTTCTGCGGATGCTATGACGACCGCACGGGCGAGCTGCGGTATACCAACGCGGGCCACCTGCCCCCGCTGCTGGTGCGCGACGGGCACATCCAAAACCTCAACGTCGATGGGCTGGTGGTGGGCGCTTTCGCCTTCGCCAGCTACGAAGAAAGCCGCATTCAACTACAGCCTGGCGATCTGTTGGTGCTGTTCACAGACGGCATTTCTGAGCCGGAAAACGAGTACGGCGAAGAGTTCGGCGAACCTC
>JALOKO010000206.1 GCA_025456495.1 Bryobacterales bacterium
TATCCCCTTTACGAGAGTCCAGAGGCACTCTCGGTGGACTTCGACCTTGCTACGCTCGCCGACACAACCCAGGGCAGCACCGAGCAGCAACCAGCAGTGCGGCCGCGCACAGCAGACACGACTCCACGCAGCGCTCAGCAAGCGCCTGTCGTGATTCAGGTAAACGCAATGGACGCGCGGTCATTCGCTGATCACCGCGACGAGATCGCCTCAGCGGTGCGGGAAGCGCTGACACGCAACCACGCGTTGCGCGACGAAATTTGGGAGGACTAACCATGCCGGACTTCCCACAAATCGGATGCCACGCAGTTGCCCAATATCCCTCCACGTATGAGACCTCCTACGCCGTGTCAATCCAGCGATCAGTAGATGGCAGCGAGCAGCGCTTCGTTCGACCGGGACGGGCGCGCCGACGCTGGCTGGTCCAACTTCAGCAACTGAGCGCGGAAGATGCCCAACGCGTTGTTGAGTTCTTTGTGTCCTTGCAGGGTCGCGCAGGCAGCTTTCGCTTTCAGGACCCTTGGACCGGACAGTGGCATGAGCCTTGCTGGTTCGATACAGACACCCTTTCCCTGACCCACCAGAGCGACGATCGCGCACGCGCGGACTTGCGAATCACCACAGCGGAGACCGTATACCTATGAGCACGTTCTTTCCCCAACTACGCCCCGGCTCAGCAATGCAGTATCCACTGCGCAAGGCCATCAGCTATCGCACGGTGGTGCATGCTGAAAACGAAACGCAAACCCTTCGCAGCCCGGACGACGGTAGCGCGCGCGTTGAGTGGAACTTGCAGCTTCGCGGCTTAAGCGACACCGAGTTGGCTTCGATCCAATCCTTCTATCGCTCGCTGCGGGGAGCTCATGGTGAGTTCACGTTTCTCGACCCTGACGGCAATCTGCTATCCAATAGCGAGGACTTGGATGGCTCGCCATGGAGCCGCTCTCCGCATCTGAGCGTTGCCCCCGCCGCCACGTCACCGTTGGTGGCATCCACTGCCTGGTCAACGCATTCCTCTGCCGCGGGAGTTGGCGAACTCTGGCAGAGCGTGGCGCTTCCCGCGCACTACCACTGGCTGTTCAGCATCTACGCGCGGGCACAGACACCGGTATCGCTGACACTTTTCCTGAGGTCCGCGCACGGCATCCAGCAACACACCGTCCCGCTTACAGCGCAGTGGACTCGCTATTGGTTCGGAGGCATGTGGTGGCCTTCGGGCGAGCAGTTCGATGTGGGCCTGCGCATCCCGTCCGGCATGACGGTGGAGCTTGGCGCCGCGCAGTTGGAAACGCAGTCCAGCCCAGCCGCATATAAGCGCACGACATCATCCACAGGGGTGTACGAGGGGTCACGATTCCTTGACGACGCACTCCGCGTGACCTCGCTTGCGCCCAACTGTCATCAACTCAACCTGCGCATTGGCGCACCCTTCGTTGGATAACATCCATGAGCACTCTCTTTCACCTCAAGGAAGCCTCAGTGGCCGCGACTCCGGTTCTGTGCTTCGAGATTCGGTTCGCCGATGGCCACGTCGAGCGATTCGCGTCAGAGCAGTTGATGCTGGCGGACGATGTCTATTCGCGCAGAGTGATTGACCAGCAGTTGCATGACAACTCCCTCGGCGCCGACGATGCGATCGGCTATTACTCGCGGGTCGGGATGACGCTTTCGAACAGCGATGGGCTACTCACTCAACTTGAGCAGGTACGCGGGTTCCGCGGCGCTGAGGTCACCGGCCGCTTCGTCTTTCTGGACCCCGCCACGGGTGCGCCGGATGGGGACCCGCTCATCATCTTCCGCGGAATTGCAGACTCCCCCTCGCTGATGGATGAATCGCGTGTCGTAATCACCGCAGCGAACCGTCTCGCGCTATTCCACGCGAAGTTGCCCTCGACGCCCATCCAGAGGCGTTGCCCCTGGCATTTCCCTTACGATGCCGCAAGCCGACAGGAAGCGGCCCAAGGAGCCGCGGAAGGCCCGCATGCCATGTTCTATCGCTGCGGCTACTCCCCGGATGTCAGCGGGGGGGCGGGAAACCTCGATGGCGTACAAGCCTTCAGCAGTTGCCGTGGCAGCCGCGATGACTGTACCGCGCGCGGCATGCTTTCTACTGACAGCGCGGGCCGCGCCACACGACGCTTTGGGGGCTTCTCCTTTCTGCCTGCCAGCACTCTGGTGCGTACTCATGGCAGCCGCGCCTTGCAGCCTTCCCAGGTGCATGCCAATCAGGCTCTGGGCAGTGACTTCGCCCCGCTCGTCTATGGCAAGGGTTGGCTCACGCCGCCTCTCATCCATTCGGTGAACGATGGCAATCTCACGCGCATGCTCCTTCTGCTTGCTGATGGCGAAGTCGATGGAGTTGAGCGTGTGGTGGTGAACGATGTGGAGATTCCAGCCGCCGTGCAGGGGCGCGACATGTCGTCCACCGGCTGGCACAAGATCATTGCGTCGGGCTCGCGCACGGGCAGCTTCCTTCCGAAGCCAGACGATGATGGAGTCTACACCGAGTCCGACCCACACGGTAGTCTATGCACTCTGCAGGTGGTTATTCCCAACGCCATCCAGCGCGGCTCCACCCCACCCCGCGTCGAAGTGTTGGTCCGTGGACTACGCTTGTTGACGGTTGACTCCGTGGGCGGTGAAGCGGGGCGCGTCTACACGGACAATCCGGCGTGGGTGCTGCTGGATGTCCTGTTGCGCAGTGGATGGCGTCGCGACGAGTTGCATCTGCCCAGCTTTGCCTCTGCCGCCACCCATTGCGCAGCGCCCATTCAAGTGGGCCTTTGGAACGGCGCCACGCAGACTCAACCACGCTTTTCTTGCAACCTTGTCATTCAGAAGAGACGCAGCGTGAGCGAACTGCTGCGAGGTCTCCGCGAAGGGAGTTTCCTCTTTCTCCGTAGCCGTTTCGATGGCAAGCTGGAGCTGGCCATCGAGTCGACACTCGCTACCCAACAGCCAGTGAAGCCAACCCTTAGCAACGCGGCTCAGACGCTCAACGGAGGATGGCCCGCATACGAGTTCGGAGACGGCTCACAGAATCGCGGTGGGATTCTCCGCTCCAACTCCGCGGCGCCACTGTTCCAGCTTTCCAGCCGTGGTGTGGCCGACTGCCCAAACCGCATCCACGCAGAGTTTCAGGATGTGTGGAACGAGTTCCAGACTGACCGGATCTCGCTGTTCGACTCGCGTGAGATCCGACGCAGCCGTCAGGAGATTTCGGCCACCAGCAAAGCCCTCGGCTTGAGCACCTATCACCAGGCCGCGCGCGCCATTTACGCCCAGTTGAAGCGCTCCACCAACGGCAACCGCTATGTGGAGTTCACCACTGGACTTCGCGGCATCGGCGTTCGACCCGGAGACCTGATTACGATCACCTATTCACGTCATGGCCTGCTGCGTCAGCCATTTCGCGTTCTCCGCGTGAGGCCCTCGGCCAATCTGGAAACCGCATCCATCACGGCGCAGTGGCACGAGGATTCGTGGTACGCGGATACGATCCTTGAAGAACTCGGCGGACTGGATCGCTACCGCAGCCCTATCGGCATGCACGGCAGTCCGCGTCCTTTGGCCGGCGCGTTGGTGCAGCCTGACGGCTCATCCTTGTTTGACGTTTCCGAATCCACCGCAACAGTAAGTGACGGCGCGTACCGTGTCACGCTTCGATGCGGCTTCCTGACTCCTTCCAACAAGCTGGCTGCCACGCTCACGCCACCCGTCACCGCAACCAGTCCAACCATTACGCCCTCAGGGGGAACTCTGGCGCCGGGCTCGCTGCTTCACTATCGGCTGAGCTCGCTGAACTCCACCGGTGAGGAGAGCGCCATCACAAGTCCGGTTGTGGCGATACTGCCATCGACAGGCGCCGGCTACTCCGTGCAAATCACGTCCATCAGTGCGCCGCCCGAGGCAACTCAGGTACGCATCTATCGCGGCGTCAGTCCGGACACCATGTTCGCCATCGCCACGATTGCGGCGTCCAGCACATCGTTTACCGATACCAGCCTCAGCTATCAGCCGCTTGTACCACCGGACCCCCATTTCGATCACGCCAACTTCTACTGGAGACATGAACTTCATCCCGACACCACGGTGGATGCAGCCGGGCCTACCAGCCTCGCTTACTCCTCTGCCCAGTGGACAGAGAATGTGTTCCAGGGAAAGCTGCTGTGGATCGTCAGTGGCAAAGGCAGCGCCCAGCAGCGGACGATTCTGTCGAACAATGCCAACACCCTGTTTGTCGATCCATGGAGTAGTGTTCCTGACATCAGCAGCACCTTTGCCATTGCGGAACCCACCTGGCAATCGGGATCGAAAACTACCAGCAGTCCCGCATCCTTCGATGTGCCCAACCTGTCCGGATCTGTTGTCCAGATTCTTGGTGTTTCCGCGAACGCCTTGGACGTGGAAGCCCCCGCAAACCAGGCGGTCATCACACGCTGGCAGATTGGTGGCGGCAGCGTGATCCCCGTCGATGCGGAGCCACCAGGCGAACCCGTTTTCGCACTCTCCGCTGATGGCGCCGGCACGCTTCTTCTGGCGGGTATTGGCTTCACTGATCTGGCAAGCACAACCACCATCCAGAGCGGCACGCTTACCATCCATCACTACGACGAACTTCGTGATTACCCATCGGCGGTGTTGGCCGCGCCTGTGCTGGCAGGGGCAACTACACTCGCCTTTACCAGCGATCCAGGCTTCTTTGAAGGTGACTACATCCAGCTAGGACGAGAACTCCTGTACGTGCTTTCTATTGGCGCGGGCTTCAGTGTCACCGTGGAGCGAGCAGTGTTGGGAAGCCAGGCGGCCGCGCATGCCAGTGGAACTGCGCCCTTCGTCTTGAGGGAGCAGAGCATGAGCTTCGCTGTCCCGCTGCAGTTCTTCGGAAGTCCCGCCAGTGGCGCCTTCCGGCAATCCTTTTATCTGCCGCACGCTCGGGTGGCAACAGCAAGCCTGACATTCACGAATCGGGTTGGCATCTCGCCGCCGGGAAGATTGCTCTTCACACCATTGGGGGACTTCGGACTGCGCACCGGCTACGGCGGCCAGTACGCACTCTACGTGGAGGGCTACATGGCAATCGAAGACGATGCGGCTATTCCACTCATTATTGACCGCGATCACAGCGTCCGTGATGTGTTCGCAACATTGGAATCCCCGGCCACCGGCGGGCCTGTCGAACTGGATGTCCTCACAGACGGCGACGTCTATTGCACGCTCATCTTCCCGCAAGGCTCGCCCTTCTCGAACGTCGTCAATGGAACGACGCTGCCGCCATTGCGAGCGGGTGCCCGCCTCACGGTGAACGTGCGCTCAGTCGTTCACTACGGCAACACGATTCCCGGCAGGGATCTCTCCATCCGCATTCGTCTGTAGCCAGGAGTTCGCCCGTGCATACGTTCCATCTTCTTCAGCCTGACCAGGATCTGCAGTGCTATTTTGAGCAGCCCAGCGCCATCGCCGCAATGAGCGATGCCACGCCTTCCTCGTTCCGCGTAAGCGGTGAGTGGCGCCAGCAGTTCGACTGGTGCGTTATCGAATGGAATCGAGACAATCCCATCGATCACCCCCTCTGGCGGAATCTTCCAAACGGCGATCTATCCGGCATCACGCTCAGCTACGACGAGCGTCGCCATACCTGCATTCCGATGGACTCCACGCTTTTCCCCACCGTGGAGTGGGACCAATTGCGCGTGTGGACGGAACACCAGGGAATTCAACGCTTCCATAAGGTTCCGCTGCTTCCGCGCGCCACCGCGCTTGAGGGCAGCTACGTTCCAGCGACGTGCAGCTTCACGTTGACTGGCACACCCGCGACCGGCGACTTTATCGGGCTCTCCTGGCACACCGAACATCGCACCCACCAAACCTTCGCAAACGAAACCGCCGAGACCGTGGTGCAGGCACTCGCCGACGCATTCAACAGCTTTCCGGCGGGCATCGAAGCGGTCGCCAACGGCCGTACCCTTCAGCTCTACTATGTGGGTCTCCCAAGCAGCCCGGGCTATCGGCCACCAGGCGCCAACGGAAATCGAGTAGGCGTCTACAGCTACGTCAAGGGAACGGGAACGCTGGTTTGGGATGCACCCTATGCCGTCTTTCAGGATGGCGCCAGCCCAACCCGGTGGCGCGTCCATCTGCCCTTCGCCTCCCTGCTTGACCATCAGGGACACACGATTGACTGGGCGCACGTTCGCAAACTGCGTTGGACCTACGCCGCGCCCGTAAGCATGGGCGCCTTTCAACGCCAGGAGTTTCTGGTGGAAGTGGACAACTGGCAAGTGGCTGGACCCGGTCTCCTCCATTCCTTTGCTGGCCCGGGAAGCCGCCGCCTGGAGGACGACCTGGATGCACTGGACTACCACGGGCTGTGGCATTTCGCCAAGGGCAACTACTCCGGTGGCAGCATTCATTGGACTCAGGAAGAAAACGCTGAGGTCGTCTGCCGGTACACCCATCCGCTGCCTCACGAGCTCTTCCTTGGCGCTCGTTCGCTTTCGATTGGTGGTTCGGTTTCCATCACCATCGACGGCGGTGCGCCTCTCACTGAATCCTTCTATATGGCCGGAGAGGATACCCTCGTACGTCGGCACTTGCTTTCCATGGCGCCAGGCACACATGAGATCCGCCTTCGTAAGGCTGCCGATGGAAGCGCCTTCTATTTCGACTTCCTGGAAATTGCACATCCGGAGTCATCGTTTACCCCTCTTCCACTCGACCCACAACTCAGCTTGTCTACTGACTGGGATACAGACCACAGCCTGACAATTCCGCCTGAGCGCACTCTGGCTCAGGTGGTTCGTCTTGGCTTCGGTGGAAGGCTCAATCACTATGTGGGCGCCATGTGGTTCTATCAAATGACCACAAAGGACTATACGTATGCGTTGGGATCAGTTACCTTCGCTGGCGATCCCGTGTTTGGCGCAACTACTGAGATTCGGATTGGCAATACGGATTACGGGCCGG
>JALOKO010000207.1 GCA_025456495.1 Bryobacterales bacterium
CCCGGCTGGCTTAGCAGAACGGTGCCGTCGCCGTGGGAACGGATCAACGTAATCCCTAATGACTGTCGTGGATGCACGCTCTCGCCCCCGGCGAAGATCGCGTAGTAGGCCCCCGGCCGATTCGCGTAATAGAACAACGAGTTGGTTTCGCTCACCTGCTTGACGTGGTTGAACGGGCGTGAATCCGCGCAGGGAAGCGCCGTCAACGCTTCCCGGAACAGTTCTTGCGACACCACGCCCATCCGATGCCGCCGGTGCAGGAAGGTCTCGGGGTTGTATCCGTCGGGGTCGCCAATTGTCAGGTCGGGGAGATTCGGCCAGATTGCCCCCAACCGCTTTCGCTCGTCAGAAATCCATTTGGCGCGCGCGGTTTCGTCCAACTGAAACACACGCCCAAGGCGCACCGTCTCCGCCAGCGGTAGCCCATTGCGATAGGGCATTCCGTCATCCATGGATAGATAACTGCGCCCGCCTCGGGTATTGATGGCGCTATTCAGGTAATATCCCCCGCGATCCTTTTCGAGTGAGACGTTCCACACCATCCAGATATAGAACTCCTTCATCATGTCGATGAACAGTGCTTCCAGTCCGGTGCCCTGGGCGTAATGCCAGGCCATGCGTAGATTGCTGAGGTGAGTCCGCAAAGCCTCGCCCATATCCGGCCCGCCCTCGTTGTAGAAATAGCCGAAGGGACTCTGGAAATCACGCATCCCAGAGCGCATCCGCGTCTCCAGCGTCTTGCGGATCTCCTCATCCGGCTGCAGCGCCAGGTAGGCCAGCGCGCCCGCCCACACCCCGCTGTAGTCACTAGCCGCGCGCTTGCCCTGCTCGTAAAACTCGGCGTTGTACAGCACGGCCAGAATCGCCTTCCGTTGCGATTGCCGCACCTGCCGCAGCAAATCTTCATTGATCGCCGGCCCGTCCTTCAGATAATGCAGCGTCTCTCCCATGAACTTGCTGGCGGATGCGGTTGCCGCAAGGCTCCATTGCCGTGGACCCTCCTCGCTGAATTCCCCCTCCGGCCCTTGCATGTGAACCCAATAGGACAGCGCTGCCTCCAACCGATGCCGCAACTGCTGGCTGCCATACCAGGGGTTCCAGGGTCGCTTCTGCGTATAGAAGAAGGCCAAGCTGAGGATGTTCTCCATCACCCGCGCATTGTGCGGCTGGTTTCGGTCAGCCGGCTGCCATACCGAGGCCCGGATGAAGCCACGGTTCGGATCATCCGGTTCCACGGCGGTGGCGATCTTATGAAAGTTCGCCACATAGTAGGGCAGATCAATGTCACTATCGGCGAAGGACTTCAGTTCCAGCGCATTCATGTCGGCGGGGGGAATGGTATCCCACACCTGCGCCCGCGCCGCCTGCGGAGCGCCCACCAACAGCAACGCTGCCACCAGCCAACACGCCATCCCGGCGGCGACGGCAGTGGCCAACTCCACCGTCCCGCTGCCCATCCATCTGAATCTCGATCGCGGCATCCTCATTCCTTTCATGGTGGCGGGTGGGTTGCTATGTTGGCAAACCGAAACAATCCTCTGCACGTTCCGCGTTCCTGGCGCGTCTGTCTTGCGTTGAGCATTCTTCCTCTCACGAGCGCTTTGCCCCGGATCCTCCTGCCCACGCCCTGGATCCTCCTCCTGGTGTTGCTGCTATGCCATCCGCTCACCGCGGACGATGCCAGCCGTCTGGCGCGGGAGGCGGCGCGCGCAGCCCGTGAGGGCGATTTCGTCCGCGCCCATACCCTCTACGCCCAGGCGGCGCGCCTGCAACCCTATGGCAGCTTCGCCGCGCAAAGTCAGGCCATGTTGAGCCTCGCCGCCCGGCAGAACCTGCTCGCTCAGCCCGGCCCTGCCCACGATTCCCCGTATGCTGCTGGCGCCGCCCCCGCCGACGACCCCGACGCCGCCGACGACCCCGACGCCGCCGACGATCCCGACGCCGCCGACGCCGATGAGATCCTGTCCGACTTCATCACCGATGCTGACCTTCGCGAGGCCCGCCAGCCCCTGCCTCCCCTGAAGCTTCAGGCCCTGGACGCGGTCACCACCCATCAGGTTACCGCCCCCTTGCGCAAGCTCTGGGAAGAGTCCTTGCGCCTCTACGGCCTGGAGACGGTGTTTGATGACGCCGTACGTGACGGCCAGCCGATCCCCTTCCACCTCGACGACGCCACCTATCGCGACACCATCCGCGCACTGGAGCTCAGCACCAACACCCTCGCCTTTCCGGTCACTGAGCGCCTGTTGCTGATTGTGCCCAACGACCAGAACGCCATGGCGCGCCTTGAGCCCACAGCCGCCGTCGCCATCCCCATCCCGAGGACCATCCAGACCGAAGATGCCCAGGAAATCGCGAACGCCCTGCGGCAGGCGCTGGAGATTCGTGCGCTGATGGTGGATGGCGCCCGCCGGCTGATGCTGGTTCGCGACCGCTACGCCCGTGTCCTGCTGGCCGAAACCCTCGCCCACGACCTCATGAACGCCCCCCAGGACATCGTGCTCGATGTCGAATTCCGCGAGGTCAATCGCCGTTCCCTCACCCAGTACGGCATCCGCTGGCCCACGAATTTCCCGGCCACCCTGTTGCGTTCCTGGCTCAACCATCGCGTCGCCGCTGATGCGGCCCTCAGCTATCTCGGCTTCTCGTCAAACCCATTGGTGGGGATTGGCGTGGGCGCCGCCGAAGCCGTGGCATCCATGTCGCGCACCGATTCCCGCACCGTCTATCGCGCCCAGGTGCGTGCCAGTTCCGGCCGCGAGGCCACCCTCAACCTCGGTCAGCAGTACCCGGTTGTCCAGCAGGGTTTCCTGCGTGGTCCCACCTCGCAGCCCGGCTCTTCCGCATTCTTCCCGCAAGTCCAGTTCCGCCAGTTGGGCTTCGCCCTCAAGGCCAAGCCTTATGTTTGGCGCGACGAAGTCACCGTGGACCTGGACGCCAGCGTGGAATTGTTGACCGGGGAATCCGTGAACGGCATCCCGGTTTTCAGCAATCGCGAAACCATCACCCGCGTTCGCCTTCAGGCCGGCCAAACCATCGTCATCGCCGGACTCATGAATCGGGACGAAGCCGTAAGCCTCAGTGGACTCGCCGGCTTGAGTCGCCTCCCCGGCATTGGCGCCCTTTTCCGGCAGACCTCCACCCAACGCGAGGACGCGGAACTGCTCATCCTGCTTACGCCCAGCCTGGTGCAGTCCGCCCCACGCCGGGGTAGTTCTTCGCTGCTCTATAGCGGCACAGCCACACGGTTTCAGCCCCCCCTTTGATATCCTCAAGGCTTATGTCCAAAATGCTTGAGGAAATCCGCCAGCAGCCCTCCGCCCTGGAGCGTACGCTGGAAGCGGAAGCCGCCGCCATTCAGGCCATGCGCCAGCGCTTCACCGGGAAGCGTCCGAAGTACATTGTGCTGGCCGCACGTGGCACCTCCGATAATGCCGCCCAATTTGCCCGCTATCTCATTGAAATCACGACGGGCATTCCGGTTTCCCTGGCCGCCCCTTCCATCTACACCCTCTACCAGGCTCAGCTTCAGTTGCAGGACGCGCTCGTGGTGGCCGTGTCGCAATCCGGCGAATCCACCGACATCAACCTGGTGCTGGAATCCGCCGCCCGGGCAGGCGCGCAAACGGTGGCCATCACCAACGAGGCCGAAAGCACCATGGCCCGGCTGGCCCAGGAAGTCATCCTGGTCCGCGCGGGAAGGGAACTCAGCGTTGCCGCCACCAAGACCTACACCGGCCAATTGATGGCCTTTTATCTGCTCGCTTACGCCCTGGGCGCGCCACTTTCCCTTGACCACTTGCGCCGCATTCCCGCCAGCGTCGAAAGCGCCCTCGCCCTCTATCCGCAGGTCTACGAGCACGCCATCCGCTATCGATTCATGCAGCATGCCGTCGTCGTCGGGCGCGGCATCAATTACGCCAATGTCTTTGAGTTCGCCCTCAAGATGATGGAAACCTGCTACGTGATAGCTGAGCGTTTCTCAATCGCTGACTTCCATCACGGCCCCATTGCCATGCTGGAACGCGACTTCCCCGTTTTCCTCTTTGCGCCCCCGGGCGTGGCCAGCGACAGCGCCGCTGGTCTGCTGGACAAGGCCCGTCAGTTGCACGCGGAAACACTCGTCATCACCGATGCTTCCAACGCCGCCATGACCGCCGTCGCTGAACGCAAGCTGGTTCTGGATGGCGTTGTTCACGACGCCGCCCTTCCCGATGACCTGTTCACTCCCATCCCCTACATCGTGCCCGCGCAACTGTTTGCCGCCAGCTTGGCCGAACACAAGGGATTGGACCCCGACGCCCCCCGCACGCTCAGCAAGGTCACCAAGACCATCTAGCCGCCTGCACATGGGCATTTCCCGTCGCACGCACCCTTGCCGCGCGGCGTTCTTGGACAAGGAGTTGTCATGTCGATCAACCAGATGTTTTCCCTTGAAGGCCAGTCCGCCGTCGTCATCGGCGGTGGAGGCGTCCTGGCCGGTGAGATCGCCCTCGGTCTGGCCGCCGCCGGCGCCAATGTCGCCATCATCGGGCGCAGCCAGGAAAAGGCCGAAGCCCGCGCGGAGGAAATTCGCGCCCTCGGCCGCAAGGCCCTCGCCATCAGCGCCGATACCGCCATCAAGTCCGCGCTGCAGGACTCCTGTCAGCAAATTCTCGATTCCTTTGGAGGCGTGGACATCCTGGTAAATGGCGCTGGCGTCAACTCCGCCACACCCTTCTTTGACATCACCGAAGAGGAGTGGCAGCGTATCGTTGACATCAACCTGAAGGGCGTCTTCCTTGCCTGCCAGGTCTTCGGCAAAGGCATGGTGGAAAGCGGCAAGGGCGGCTCAGTCATCAACATTTCCTCTGCCTCCTCCGGTCCTCCGTTGTCCAAGGTCTTCACCTACGGCGTCACCAAAGGGGGCGTGAACCAGATCACACAGTTCCTGGCGCGCGAATGGGCGCCTTACCGTGTGCGCGTCAACGCAATCCTGCCTGGATTCTTCCCTGCCGAGCAAAATCGCAAAATTCTCACTGAGGATCGCGTTGCCTCCATCTTCCGCCACACACCTATGAATCGCTTTGGCGAGGCCAACGAACTGGTGGGGGCCGCGGTCTATCTGGCTTCCTCCAAGGCCTCCTCCTTCGTCACCGGCACCGTACTCCGCGTCGATGGCGGCTTTCTGTCCATGACCATTTAGTTGCATTGCGCGCAATGGGCCATGCCTGGGGCGATTCTTTTCACCCGTGGCGCGAAAAAATGGCCCTCTCCGCGCCATTCGCTCTAAACCCCTGATAAGATGATTGCTTGCCATTGTTCCGGAGGCTTCCCGTGAAGGTAGTTTCATTCCTCATTCGCATCTACTCTCTGCTCTTTCACCTTTTGCTGTCGCTCTTTATGCTGGGTCTTTCCATCGTCGGCTACGCCTCCAGCGGGGCGGGCCTGTCGCTGGGAATGGCGCCCTGGACGGGTTCCCAACTGGTGGGCTCTCTTGCCGCGCTTGGCCTTGGCGGGCTGCTGTTTGTCATTCTGGCTTTTAACGGCGCTCAGCGTTTCCTGTATATGATCTGGACGCTGGTGATTGTCTATCTGCTTGTAAACGGCTACTTCCTCACGAACTATCGGTTTAGCGGTCAGGACGAGTTTCAGTTCGCAATTAACCTCGCACTACTGGCCTTGCTTGCGTTTTTCGGCGGTATCCTGCTGTTGCGCAAGCCATTGTTTGCAAAGAAGACCAAGGGCTAAGGCGTTCCCGGTGACGGCCCGATTTCTGCGGTCGGCATGGAACTTTTTGCACCGCAAATCGTTCTGTCATACGTATCTAGGAACACTCCTATGGAATCTCTCGCTTCTTGCTTTGGTCGGCAGTGGCTGATGCGCGGTCCCGCCCGCCTTTCTCTGGTTTGGATCGCCGCCGCCTGCCTCGCTTCGCTCCTCAGCGCCCAGGATTATTTCGGCAAGTACAACTTCACCCTGGGCGCCGGCGCCGCCATTCCCCAACAGGACCTCGATAACGCCTTCACCACCGCCCCGGTGGTGAACTTCAATTTCGGCTACCGCTTCGCCCGCAACTTCCAGGCCGATATTGGCTTCGACACCGTCTTCGGCGCCGCCGACATCCGTACCTTCACCCGCACGGACATCGGCGTTCTGGAAATCAACGACCGTCAGTATTTCCTCCCCGTCGGCGGGCGCATCGTGCTTCCCTTTGGGGAATCCGGACGTCACGAGTTCTATGCCGGTGGCGGCGGCGCATACATGCGCTACTCGGAAGTCATTCGCCAGCCCAGTGATTTCTTCCGCATTCCCTGCACCGTCTGCAGCCGGCGCAGCGGTTGGGGTGGATACGGGCTGGCCGGTTTCCGCAGTTCCATCAACCGTGGCCGCAACCTCTGGGTGGGTGTCACCACCAAGGTCTATCGGGGTCGCACCGATGGGGAACAATTTGGGGATGTCCCCCCCATTCGTACCCGCGACCGTTGGACCATGGTGCAGGGTGAATTTACCTTCGCCTTCTAGCCCCTTCCACTCTTGCGCGTCCAGCGTCGTCCATGCCCAAAACATTTTCTGTTGGTTCCGTAGTTTCCACTGGGCCTCCACTTTCCTTATAATCAAATCCAAAGGCCTGCTGGATTTTCTAGCGGCGATGAGGACCAGGTGATTGGCTGAGGGCGGCAATGCTACCCTTGGTTGAACTGCCTTACCCTCAGGGTTGTGGTTTCCCTTGGCGGGATTGCCTTCCATCGGGAATCGCAATGCGCTCACCGGGCAGTTGGTGGAATACGGATGAGACGGCAGACGGACATTAGCGTGAGGAATCAGGAAATCCTTCACGCCATCGTGCGGGAATACATCGCTACCGGCGAGCCTGTGGCCTCGCGTACAGTCGCGCGTACCCGCCGCGATCGGCTAAGCGCCGCCACCGTACGCAATGTCATGGCCGATCTGGTGGACGAGGGCTATCTGGAG
>JALOKO010000208.1 GCA_025456495.1 Bryobacterales bacterium
CGCAGTTGGCGGATGCCCTGCATGCCTTCTACCTGGCGACCGAGGAACTGGGCGTGGCCAATTCGGTGATCACGTTCACCGAGTCAGAATTCGGCCGTACGATGAACCCCGCCGCAGGGGCGGGCACGGATCATGCCTGGGGAAGCAATCACTTCGTGCTGGGCTCTTCCGTCAAGGGCGGAGATCACTTCGGCGCCCATCCCAACTTGGCTTTGGGCGGACCCGACGACTCCGGCTCCCGCGGCAGCTACATCCCCACCACCTCGCTGGACCAGTACGGGGCGACGCTTGCCGACTGGTTCGGCGTTCCCCCGGCCGGTCTGGATGGCATCTTCCCCAACCTTGCCAACTTTAGCCAGCGCAAGTTGGATTTCGTGTAGCGCTTCACAGGCGGCATCATCGGTGGGCGGTGAAAGATTCCCACAGGGGCGGCGCAGGGGCTAGTACCTGCGCCGCCCCTTTCGTTTTCCCTACCCGCGCCAACTGGCTGCGTCCCTTCCCCAGGATCACCGGGTACTGGTCAGCACTGCGGGCGGCTAAGCGCCCACGGTCTCAGGACTCCTTCCCGTGTCTTCGCCATGGATTCCGGAGATTTGGTTCCATGTGACCGCGTGGTCCGATCATTCCGGATAAGCTAATCGCCTGGCCACGCCGCTTTTCCAAACCCCGTCCTGTGCCTCTAAGTACTTTCCTTCCATTGCTTTAGGTAGATTTCCCGGGCATTCTTTAGGTGCGGACGAAAGAGACGGCGCATCCGTCGACGTTGCAAATTGAGCGCGCAAACGAGGGGAATCGAAGAGCAAATGAAGACACGTAACATAGCATTCGCGAAGCTGCTTTTGGCGGCAGTGGCGACCATGCTCAGCCTGGGCCAGTCCGCTGTTGCGGGCACCATTGTGGCCAGAGTGGACGGCCTGGGGGCCTATGGTCAAGTGCAGATGAGCCTGGACAATGGCAGTTGGGTGAACCAGTATGCGGGCATCATCCAGCTTACGCAGACCGGCGGCACTTCCGATTGGGACCTTGTCGGTACGGGCGGAGCCTTCCTGGCCTTCTGTGTTGAGCCACGGGAAAACATCGCGCTGAACCAGACCTACACCTGGAACGATGGCCCCATGACAGCAGCGCCCACCAGTTTGGGGGGGATGAGCACCGCGCAAGCCAACCAATTGCTGGTGCTGATGAGCATGTCATTCCCTGACTTCACGGTGTCGCTCACCAATATCCAGGCGGCTGCCATCCAGATTGCAATCTGGGAGATTGTGGAAGAGAAGTCGGGCGTTCTGAACGTCCTGGACGGCTCAATCAAGTTCCGCAGACCCTCCATCGCGGGAACGCTGGAACTGGCGCAGTCCCTGCTGAACCAAGTGAATACGCAGCCCGTCAACGTCACCGGGATTCGCGTCATGACCAGCGTAACCGACCAGGACCTGATGATCCAGATTGTGGACACCCCGGCAGATGTGGCGACTCCGGAACCGGCGACGCTGTCGATGCTGGGGTTGGGGCTGTTCGCACTCGGTTTGGCCAAGCGCAAAGCTGCCCGCCGAAGCTGCTAGCCGCTGACGGCCAAGCGAGTGCGCAAGTCGATTGCGCCCGCATCCCGGCCGCAGCATCCTGTTTTCCGCATTGCTGAGGAGAGCGCAAAGGGGATGAGTCCAGGGGGCTCACCCCCTTTTCGTTTTCACGCGATTTGTGACGGAATGTTCACGGCTCCGCAATTCGCGCGAAATGCAGGGCCGCTATTGTCATGGACATGCGAATCCATGCAATCCTGCTTACGCTACTTTTGATCTTAGGCCTAAGTTCCTTGAGCGGCCAGTCCAACGCCACCGATGCGTCCCTGGAGGGCTACATCACGGATGGCAGCGGCGCGGCCATTGCTGAGGCAGCCTGCGCGGCCACCAACACGGCAACCGGCGCCCGCTTCGAAGTGCTCAGCGGCCAGAACGGGTACTTTCGGTTTCCCCTGCTGCCCATCGGAAGCTATACCCTTTCCACCGCAAAGCCCGGCTTCAAGGAGTACCGTCAGAGCGGCATCACGCTGAACGTTGGTCGTCAGATTCGCGTGGATGTGGCGATGGAAGTTGGCGAGGTGGTGGAGAGTGTCGAGGTGGTGGCCGATGCCGGCATTGTGGATGTCGCGCGCCAGCCATCGATGGAGGAAGTGCTGAGTGAGCGCGCCGTTCGCTCGCTGCCCATCGTGTCGCGTAACCTGTTCAATTTCAATCTACTGGGGCCGGGCGTGAAGGGTGTTCCCTCCAGCGGATTCGGCACCACCCAGTTCAGCTTTGGCGGATTGCAACGCACCAACTGGACCGCCGATGGCCTGGACAACACGCAGCGTCGCTTCGGCCGACAGATCCGTCTGGTCATCTACACCCCCGAGGCCGTTGAGGAGGTGCAGGTGATGGGCGGGACCTTTTCCGCGGAGTTCGGACGCGCCTCCGGCGGCATGATCAACATCATCACCAAGAGCGGCACCAACGACTATCACGGACAGGGCCTCTTCCTCTACCGGCCGCAAGCGACCAACGCCCGTCCCGCGCTGGCGTCCACCAAACCAGAGCAGGAGTGGAAGAACATCACCGGCACCGTGGGCGGCCCCATCAAGAAGGACAAGCTCTTCTTCTTCGCCCAGTACGAGTACAACCCGCTGGTGATCCCCCGTCCCATCACCATTTCCCAGGCGAACTCGCAGGCGCTGGGCCTCACCGCCACAGACCTCACACCCGCCCCTTTCGGCGAGGAGTTCCACACGGCTCTTGGCAAGCTGAGTTTCGAAATCAATCCCAAAAACCGTGGATTCCTGCGATACAGCCGCTTTACGAATGATTCGCCCTTCAATGGTGCGGGCGGACTCAACCTGGCCAGCCGCAGCCTTACCTTCACAGACCGCATGAACGGTGGGGCGGGCCAGTTGGCCACTACCTTCTCTCCGACAGTCCTCAACGAATTGCGTTTTGGCGTCAATCGCCGCCAGGAACTGCGCCAACAGCAAGGCAACCCCACCGCGGCGGACGCCTTCATCAACATCACCGGCGTCGCGAACCTGGGCAATAACCTCGGCAACAACAACACCAGCATCGAGACCAGCACGCAGATCGTCGACAACCTCACCTGGAGCACATCCCGCCACACCATCAAGACTGGCCTGGATTACCAAACGACCGGCTTCAACCAGCAGCGCGCGCTTAACCGCACCTTTGTCTTTGGTGGCGTGGGCGCAGCCGCAGGTCGCCCGGCGGTAACGCCGCTGCAGCAGTACCTGAACACCCGTGCCGGACTGCTTGACCCCGCCACCGGTCGCCCGTTCACCTACACGCAGTTGCAGCAGGATATTGGCGATGCCACGCTGCAGCGCCGGTTCAACTTCGTCAATCTGTTCCTGCAGGACGAGTATCGCGTGACGTCTAACTTCACGCTGAACCTGGGGATTCGCTACGAGCTGATCCTGTTTCCGGAACTGGATCCCGAAGCACCGCTGGCGCAATCCCGCAACATAAACATCGACCGCAACAACTTTGCGCCGCGCCTCGGCTTTTCCTGGTCCCCCTTCCGCGACAACAAGACGGTGGTGCGTGGCGGCTACGGCATTTACTACGACACCCCGAATCTGGGCCTGATCCTGGATGGCTACATTCTGAACGGCCGCCGGATTCTGAACTTCGCCATTCCTGGCACAGATCCCAATGCCCCCGTCTTTCCCAACATCCTCAGCGCCAATGACTCCAACTTCCGCAACACCGCCCCGAACGTGAATGCCTTCGCGCCCGACCTGCGGACGATGTACGCGCACCAATCCACGTTGCAGATTGAGCGCGCCCTCACAAACTCGCTGTCCTTGAACCTGCAATACCAATGGATGTCCACACGGCAGGGGTTATACTCGATTGACGCCAACCTGCCAGCGCCGATTGGGCTGCTGGATGACGGCCGCCCGCGCTTCAGCGGAACCACGGGCCGTCCGAACTCCGCTTTCCGCGTCATCAACTTCATCCAGAACGGCGGCAATACGAACTACAACGCCTTGGACGTCACCATCCGGCAGCGCTTCACGGCGGGCGTGCAACTCAGCGCCACCTACAGTTGGAGCAAGGCCCTGGGGGACAGTCAGCAGGGCGGCGCGCCACCCACTGACCCCACGGATCGCCGTCGTGACTACGGGCCAATGTTGGCCAATGTGGGCCACAACCTGGTGCTCCAGGGCCTTTGGGCGCCGCAGTTCCAGGCGCCTGCCCTGCGCTGGCTGAACGGTACTGAACTTTCCAGCATCGTATTCGCAAATAGCGGCTATCCCATTGATGTCACTGCGGGCACTGACCTGAACGGCGACCTACAGCTCAACGACCGGCCCCTCTTCGTCGGGCGCAACTCCGTGGTAGGCCCGGGCTTCTTCCAATGGGATGTCCGTCTGGCGCGCAAGCTGCGGTTGTCTGATCGATACCAGGTGCAGTTGATTGCGGAATCAGAGAACTTCACCAACCGCTTCAATCCGGGTTGCTCGCCGGAGGGTGCCTGCAACGGAGCCGTGGTTCGGCTCGGGACGGCTGCCGACTTTGGTCGTATCACCAGCGTGCGCGCCAATCGCGTATTCCAGTTCGGGACGCGATTCACGTTCTAGAAGGGAACGCTTGCTCATGCCGAGACGGTTTCTTGCTTTCTGCACCCTGCTTGCGCTGCTGACGCCGTCGGCCCCCGCCTGGGGGCCGCGTGCCCATTCCGTGATCAACAGAGTGGCCATGGAAGCCCTGCCCCCGGGGGACCTGGATTTCCTGAAGCCGCACACCGACTACATCGTTGCCCGCGCCAGCATCCCCGATTCCTGGCGCGGTGTCAGCGAACCATTTCTGAAGATCGTGGAGGACCCCAACCACGGGTGGTTCCGCGAGCAGTTCGCCTTCCTCCCCACAGAGCGGATTCCGCGCTCGCGCTACGAATTCGTCCTTGCGCTCTACAAAGAGCGGGAGCGGATCAAGGCTAGCCACCCTGCATCCGCGGAACGGATGAACGTCCGCTGGACGGGTACTTTGCCCTATGCCACCGTCGAAACCTACGAGCGCCTCAAGACCGGCATGCGGCTCTGGCGATCGGCGCAGGATCCGCAAGCCAGGCGCTTCCTGGAGCTGGACATCGCCCACTACATCGGACGGCTGGGGCACTATGTGGCTGACGGGGCGCAGCCCATGCACGTCACCATCCACCACGACGGCTGGGTGGGGGACAATCCCAATGGCTACAACACAGACCCCCGCATTCACGGAAAGATGGAAACGGCCTACGTCAACCTGATTGAGCTGAAGCCAGCCGACATCGCGCGCCGCCTTGGGGATGCCAAGCGCCTCGCAGACCCCTTCCAGGCGATGCTGGAGGCGTTGGACGCGGCACGGGCCGACGTGGAGCCCATTTACCAACTGGACAAGCAGGGCGCCTGGGAAGATGCGCAACATCCGGAGGCGCGCGAGATGGTCTTCCGTTGCAGCGCCAACGGGGCGCGACTGCTGCGTGACCTGATCTACACCGCGTGGATTGCGTCAGGCGAACCCGCCGTGCGAGGCTTGCGCGGGGCACTAAACCCCATCTCGCCAGAGAACCCCGCTTATAATCCGGAAACGGGTTCGGCGCCCGCCCCACAACCATGACCACACGGGGCACTGAACTGGAGCTGTTCATGAAACTCTCAACCTTCTGGCTTGTGCTGCTGCTGCTGGGATTGCCCGCTTTCGGGCAACAACAGGCCACGCCCCACCCCATCGCCTACCGGCAGCAGGCCGTTGAGGAGAAGAACTTTCCCGTGTTCAGCGCCATGCGTCGGACCGCGGAAGTGGCCTCCCTGATGGACGCTTCGCCAGACCTGCGGCAACTGCGAGACAGGAAGCGGGCAGCGCACCAGCAGGCTGTGTCCACCTGCGCGCTGGAGCTTGTCTGCCACCTGAACGCCTATCGGTGGACGACCCAGGAAATCGACCAGGCGCAGGCCGAACTGCGGCGGCTGGTTGCGGCGCATCCCGCGCTGGGTGCGTGGGTGCAGCGGGAACTGCGGGCCAGCGGGCACTACCAGCGACACGCCTCTGCAAGCGATGCGGAACTCCTGGGCTTTGCCTGGCGTGAGGCTGCGGACGGCATCAACCGCTTGATTGCGGTGTACGGAGAGGGCCAGCCGCCACGGTATCCGGCAATCGACGCGCCCATCTACCCGCTGGACGGGCAGCCGTACCGCCGCCTGGCAAATGCGCTCACCCAAATGCTCGCGGAGACCGCCGCCTCCCGGCCCCTCTTCTTTGAACTGCCCCTCGCCTTTGGTCTGGGGCTGCTGGAGATGAACCTCCGCGATGAAGCGGGGCGCTATGAGCCCATGCACCTGAAGGAAAACCGCGCCGCCTTCGAAGCCATTGCCAGCATGCAATGGGACCGATTCCCGTATACCGTCATCGTCGTGCCCGGCGCGGGGTCTGACCGCGCAGGCATGGCGCTATCTCCGTTTGGGAAGATGCGGTTGCGTTTGGCCGCCGAGCGCTATTTCGCCGGCAAAGCCCCTTTGGTGCTGGTTTCGGGCGGGCACGTCCACCCCAACCAGACGCCTTTTTGCGAGGCCATTGAGATGAAGCGCTTCCTGGTGGAGCAGCTTGGGTTGCCAGAGCAGGCTGTCCTCATTGACCCGCACGCCCGTCACACCACCACTAACCTGCGCAACGCGGCGCGCATCCTTTACCGCTACGGCGTCCCGTTCCAGCGGAAATCGCTCATCACAACCGATCTCTACCAAAGCGCGTACATTGAGGACGCCGGGTTCAATCAGCGCTGCATGCGCGAGTTGGGCTACCTGCCGCACCGCCTGCTGGGCCGCGTGAATCCCTTTGACCTGGAATGGCTGCCCACGCTGGACGCGCTGCATGTTGACCCGACGGATCCGTTGGATCCTTAAACAGCAAATCCAGTGGATCGCTTCGCCGGGACGATTTCTACCGTACCGAAGTGGCCTGCTTCCACGTCGGCCCGGATCTTCGTCAGATCCCCCACCACCACCCAGGTGAGCCGCTCTGGCTGCAGGACCGCGTGGGCGGTCTGCTGGAGGGTGGCTTCGTCCAGGGCCTTCACCCGCTGCGGGTAGCTTTGGAAGTAGTCGTCCGCCAGGCCGTAAGTGGTGATGCGTTCCAGGTCCTCGCGAATCGCGCGGAGCGTTTCCCGCGAACCCGGTAATTCCAGGGTGAGGTTGGCCTGGGCCTTCGCCAACTCCTCTCCTTGCACGGGCCGCGCGAATCGAACCTCCTGCAACTCCTTCAGGATTTCAGCCATCGCCTCGCGAGTCTTGTCGGCCTGTACGGAGGTATAGACCAGGAACGGCCGCTGTCGGACCGCATCCAGAAAAACACTGCGCGCGCCATAGGTCCAGTGCTTCTGCTCACGCAAGTTCATGTTGATGCGGCTGGTGAACATGCCGCCCAGGGCTGCGTTCAACACATCGATGGCCGGGGCCTCAGGGCGATTCGTGGGGGGCGCCACGTGGCCGGCGACGATCACGCTTTGGGTTGCCTCCGGCTTGTCAATCAGGATCACCCGGGGCGCCTGGGGCAGGTCCACCGCGGCCACCTGCAGGGGAGGGATCTCGCCGGGCGCCCAGTCCGCGAACAGCTCCTCCAGCTTCGGCTGGATCTCCTCCAGGGTGGTGTCGCCCACCACCGTCAGGACGGAGTGGTTCGGCTTAAACCAGGCCGCGTGGAACGCACGGACCTGTTCCGCGGTGAGTGAGGCAACGCTCTCCTCCGTCCCGGCGCCGCTGTACGGTTTCCCATAGGCGTGATCCGCGCCAAACAGAAAGCGGGGAAAGACGCGCAGGGCGGCCTGCACGGGACTCATCTTCTCGCGGCGAATGGCGTCCAGTTGCAGGTTGCGCAGGCGGCTGAATTCACTTTCCGGAAAGGTGGGGCTCAGGATCACTTCCGCAAACAGTGACAGTGAGGCGTCCAGATGCGCAGTCAGCGCGGCCAGGGAGACGTTGACGGAATCCAGGTTAGATCCGGAATCCAGGCGCGCGCCCAACAGCGCCAGTTCGTCGCTGAGTTCCAGGGCATCGCGTTTGGAGGTGCCTTCGTCCATCAAGGCCATCGTCAGCCGGGCGCACCCGGCCAGGGCCACGGAATCAGCGGCGTGGCCTCCGGGGACAATCAGTTCCAACTGCACCTGTGGGGTATCGTGGCGCTCAGCCACCAACAGCCGCAGGCCATTGGAAAGGGTGGCGCGCCGGAAGCCCGGCAGGCGCAACGGGGGCGCATCGCCAGGCGCGGGCATCGTGTCACGAGCAGCACCGGTGGCGGCCGCCGCCAGTTCCGGGTAAGGATGCACCTGCAGGGCGAACACCCCATCCCGCAGCCACTCGCGGCCCGCATCCAGCAGGGCTTCAGCGCTGGCCTCGCGCACCCACCCCAGCCAGGTCTTGTAAAATGCGGGGTCACCCAGGTAGACCTGGTTCATCGCCAAAATGTCGCTCTTACCGCCAAAGCCGCCAATGCGCTCAATCCCGCGCACAAAGCCAGCCTCAAACTGCGTGCGCACGCGCTGCATCTCGCGCTCTGTCGGGCCTTCTTCCAGAAGCTTCGACAACTCCTCGCGCAACGCGGCCTCCACCCGCTCCAACGGCACGCCCGGCCGGGCCGTGGCTTGCAGCAGTACCTGTCCGGCGATCTCCCGCAGGGCCACGTAGGCCGACGCGTCCGTGGCAATCTGGTCCTGGTAGACCAGTCGTTTGTACAGCCGGGAGGTCTTGCCACTGCCCAGCACATCGCTCAGCAGGTCCAGCATGGCCGCGGTGTGGGTTCCGTACTCAGGGACGTTCCACACCAGCAGCACG
>JALOKO010000209.1 GCA_025456495.1 Bryobacterales bacterium
CCGCAGTTAGCGGGCTTCCGTAACGCGAAGCGTAACGGCGATGTTCAGTTCCACAAGCTGGTTGCCGCGCAGTTGGTGAACCTGTGGCAGGCCTGGGAAAGCGAAGGACTGTTGGATCGTGTGCTGAGCTTCGAGGGCAGCTATGTGCCCCGCTTCATTCGGGGCAGTCGCACCACCCTCAGCAACCACGCCTTCGGCAGCGCGTTCGACATCAACCTGCGATGGAACCGGCTGGGGGCAGTGCCGGCCCTGGTGGGCGAAGCGGGCAGCGTCCGCGAATTGGTTGCCACAGCCAATCGTTTTGGCTTCTATTGGGGCGGACATTTCCGTGACCGTCCTGACGGCATGCACTTTGAGATCGCGCAGCACTTGCCGTAGTCGCGGATGGGCCGGGGCGTCGCACGACGCACACCGGACATCGCCAAGCCCTTTGCTCCGATTAGGCACGAAGTGGAAGCGGCACGAAGTGGAAGCGGCGGAAAGTGGAACTACGGCGCCAGCCACTGGTGCCGCCACGCTGCATCCTGCCAGTGGAAGCAGCCTCGCCGATTGCCGCTGGCGTAGAGCATCAGCCATTCCAGGCGAGTGATGGTGGCAAGCATGACCGCAAAAGTCCCAAAGCCGGCGGCGGTGTTTTCCATGGTAACCACAGCGTCCAGCAGGTGCGGAGCAATATCGGTGACCGCATGCGGAGTGGGGGCGCCGGGAGGGTAAGGCGCGTTGTACACGCGACGGCTGCGCGGGTGACTGCTTTCCCAGTATGCGGCAGCTACCTCATCAGCGTGATGCACGGCGACGGACGCCCTGGCGCGCACTTGCAGCTTCCACTCTGGCGCGTACCACAGGAGCGTAGCCCGAGGGTCGCGCTGCAAGCTCACTACCTTCGGCGAACGCAGATCCGTATGCATCCGCACCTGGCGCTGCTGCACGTCAAGGCCACGGAACACCACGGTGCGGACCTCAGGACCTCCATCCGCATCCACGGTTGCCAGGGACAGCGTGTGAAAGGGAGACTGGCGGTTCAAGCAACCCTGCCGCAAACATTGAAAGACACCCTCGCGGATCGCTTGCGAGTCCTCCCCCGCAAAGGCATCCAGAGAGACAGGCGGTTCGACGTTCACAACTATGGGATTCCTTCGTTTCGCGTACGGATGCGCAATGCGGCAGCCGCAGGTGAGTGGACGCGGAGACCTGGTCTAGGCGACTTCCGGCACATCCAGGAAGCGCGTCCGCTGCCCCACTGGCGCACCCTGTAACTCACCATCGCGCACCACCACTTGGCCGCGCAGCACGGTATGCACAGGCCAGCCCTTCAGCAACTGTCCTTCGTAAGGGCTCCAGCCACACTTGCTGGCGATCCATTGCCGTTGCAACAACTGCGATTTCTTCAGGTCCACGATAGCGAAGTCGGCGTCATACCCTCGCGCGATGCGACCCTTGCGGGCAATTTGAAACAGGCGTGCGGGGCCACTGGCGGTCATGTCCACCAGCCGTTCCAGCGTCAGCCGTCCATTCAATACGTGGGTGAGCATTACGGGAAGCAGCGTCTGCACTCCGGTCATGCCTGATGGCGACTGCGGATAGGGAAGCGCCTTCTCGTCCAACGTGTGTGGGGCGTGGTCGCTACCCAGGATGTCAGCCGCGCCATTCTGCACGGCCTCCCAGAGGGCCTCCTGATGCTCTTTGCCACGGATGGGCGGATTCATTTGAACCAGCGTACCCAGGCGCTGATAACAGTCGGGCGCGTGAAAGCTCAAATGCTGTGGGGTCACTTCCATCGTCGCTCGGTGCTTCCAGCGACCCAGCAGTTCCGCCTCTTCGCGCGTCGTGATGTGCAGCACATGCACCATGCGCCCAGCCTCCTCGGCCAACCGCAGCAGACGTTCGGTGGCCAGCAGGGCGCTGATGTCATCGCGCCACTCCGGGTGCGCGGTCGGGTGCCCTGACGCCTCAGCCAATGGCTTGCGTTCGCGCATGCGGGCTTCGTCTTCGGCATGCACTGAGACACGACGACGCCCATGCCGCAGCACTCGCAGCAGGTCTGCATCGTGCTCCACCAACAGCGAACCCGTGGAGCTTCCCATGAAAATCTTGATGCCCGCGCAGCCCGGCAACAGTTCCCATTCGCGAAGCTGCGCGGCGTTTTCAGAACTGGCCCCCAGGAAGAAGGCAAAGTCACACCATGCGCGACCGTTGGCGCGCGCCACCTTGTCCGCCAGCGCTTCCGGGGTGGTGGTGGAGGGCTTTGTGTTTGGCATCTCAAAGATGGTGGTGACGCCACCCAGCACCGCAGAGCGCGTTCCACTTTCGAGATCTTCTTTGTGTTCCAGACCAGGTTCACGGAAGTGTACTTGCGTATCAATGCAACCCGGCAAGACCAGCAGTCCGGCGGCGTCCAGACGCTCTCGCGCCGGGGTGGAACTCAGCGCGCCCAAGGTCTCCACCCGGCCCTGAACGATCCCGATGTCCAGGGCCTGAATTCCAGAGGGCGTGAACACCTGCGCGCCTTCAATCACAAGATCGTAATGTTGCATGCTCTTCCTACTCTACCCGTCCTGAACGCATGGTAGAACCTGGCACCGTCCACGCGCATGCAACCGGGATTCGACCCGCCGCTCGACCCTGCATTCCGGTTGGCGGAACCCATGGCGAGGCAACGTGACGCGGATGCCAGGAGGATCAGCCGCGGCGAACCCGGAAATGGGCTCAGCTACACTGGTATCAAATGAACGCACTGCTCGCAGTGGGCCTGATTTTGCTGGTGGCCATTCTGTTTGGCCATGTCTTCCGCTTTCTACGCCTGCCGGAGATTACCGGCTACATCGCCGCGGGCATCCTGATGGGGCCTTCCGCCTTCGGGCTCATCACCAGCGACACCGTCACCACCCTCCACGTGATGAGTGAGATCGCCTTGGGCATCATCCTGTTTTCGATTGGAACCGCGTTCAACTTCGATCGCCTGATGGCGGTGGGACGCAAAATCGCAGTCGTGTCTGTGACTGAGGCCGTGTTCACAGGCTCACTGGTGTTGATCGTCAGCAACCTGGTAGGCCTGGATTGGCGCGTCTGCGTGTTCCTGGCCGTCATCTCAATGAGCACCGCGCCGGCCGCCACCATGATGGTGATGCGCGAGGTGAAGAGCTACGGTCCGCTCACCGACACCATCACCGGCGTGGTGGCCATCAACAAGATTGTGGTGCTGCTGGCCTTCACGCTATCCATCGCGTATGTGGGGGTGTCTTCCGACGTTTCTTCCGGCGCGGGCTCATGGGCGGTGCTCTACGAAGCTGGTTTCACACTCTTCTGGGAGACCTTCGGCTCAATTGCTGTCGGGTTCCTGGTGGGCCTGTTGTTGTCCTACTGGGAGCCTTTCATGGATGAGGTAGGGGAGCGTCAGATCCTGGTGATTGGCAGCATCCTGTTGATCGTGGGCGCGTCACAGGCGCTGCACGTATCGCCCTTGATTGCCGCAATGGCAGCCGGTTGCACGCTTACCAACCTCACCAAGCGGGTGGAATTGCTGGGCGAGGTCATCCGTGGCTTAGACCCGCCTCTGTACGCCATCTTCTTTGTGCTGGCCGGCGCGGCTACGCAGTTGGATGTACTGAAGGAACTCGGGGCGGCAGGCGTGCTGTTTGTGGTCGCCCGCTTCGTTGGCAAGGTGGGTGGGATGGCGATTGGCTCGCGCATCAGTGACATGCCGCCGGTGGTTGTGCGCTATCTGGGGGTCTCCATGCTGGCCCTGGCGGATCTCGCGATTGGCCTCTCGTACGAAGTGGGACGAAGGTATCCTGACCTGGACACCTCCGTCTCCACCATCGTCCTGAGCGCGGTTGCGTTCTATGAGCTTGCTGGTCCGCTGGCCACGCGGTTCGCCATCTTCCGCGCAGGCGAGGCCAACCCCGGCCCCGCTCCGCGCCCTGTCTCGGAAGCAACGCCGGAAACCGTGTGATGGGCGCGCCCTGTCGCTAAGCGCCACCCGCCGCCTGGATGGAATCCACTTTCAGGATTCCGGTCTTCTCAAACAACGTGCCATTCACAACCACCTTCCGGGCAGCGAACTTCTCAGGCGTCTGCTGGTCACTCAGCACGTACATCTTCTTTGCCTGAGGGTCATACAGCGCGTACTTGAACTTGCCCTTGGAGGTACGCACGCACTCGCGAACACACTTGTCATCCGGCGACACACCCATGTGCGCATGGTCAGCGCCGCACATCGTATCTGTGATTACGCCGGTATAGGTCTTCGGTTGCTGCTGCGCGAACAGAAAGCCGGCTAACAGCAGGGCGAACACTGGAATCGTCATTCTCATCATCGGGTCACCTCTTTGGTTTGTTGGATTGGTTCGGTTAGTTGGACTGGTTGGAAACGCAATCGCGTTCCATGGGCTGCCTCAATGGCCAGCCACAATTCCCGGTAGCGTTCCGGACTCAAGGGTTGCTTTAGTTGAAATTCAAAAGAGCGGTGGCCGCCCTGGTCGCTGAGCGCACGCTCTGGCGCCACCACGGTTAAGGACAATGGCCCGGTGCTGCTGATGCTGGCGATGGACTGCAGCGTCCAGCGGCGACTCGCGCGCGCCGCGTCGCTGTCGAAGCGGAGTTCCCTGCCATCGAAGGAAATGGTTCCTTCAGCTCCTCGAAGCAGGCCCGTCCGCTTTGCTGGGAGCGCCCATACCGCCGCCTCCATCTCACCTGGCAATGCGCGCACCAGCCTTTGTCCCAGCCCGGCGTGCAGTACTTCCTCCAACACGCGGAAGTCCCGCGCCCTGTCGGTTTGCACAACCAGTTGGAAGTGAAACTGGCGATCCCGTCCGAACTGCCACAGGCGATCACGATAGGTGACAATCTCAATCCGTGACGGGCTCAACAGGCACTGCTGCACGTCGTTCCAGGCGAAGTCCAACGCCTGATTGTGCGCCTTGCCTGAGGCGGCCACGAACTGCAATCCATCGGCGCTGACGCGCAGTTCACCCGGGCGATCCCACCACAAGCTGCGTTGATGACGCGCGGCAAAAACCTCGTCCGCCTGCAGCGGCACGCCCCCGCTACACAGGAAACACAGCAGCAGGACACGCACTAGGCAACGACTTGCTTCTTCACTTCGGAATGCCATTTCCACACCTCGTAAATCGCCGGGTACACCAGCAGTTCCAACAGAAAGGAGGTAGCCACGCCGCCAATCATAGGCGCGGCGATGCGCTTCATGACATCAGACCCGGCGCCGGTTGACCACAGAATCGGCAGCAGTCCAATGAACATCGTCGCCACCGTCATCAGCTTGGGACGCACCCGCTGCACAGCGCCATGCACCACTGCTTCCCGCAGTTCGGCGGCATTGCGAAGCAAGCCCTTCTTGCGCGCATCCTCATAGCTCAAGTCCAGATACAGCAGCATGAACACGGCGGTTTCCGCGTCCACTCCCAGCAAGGCAATCAGGCCCACCCACACCCCAATGGACATGTTGTAGCCAAGCGCCCACACCAGCCAGATGGCGCCAATGGCGCTGAACGGCACTGCCAACAGGATGATGGCGGTTTTTACGTTCGACCGTGTGTTCAGGTACAGCAGCAGGTAGATGAGAAACAGGGTTACCGGCAGCACCACCCATAGCTTCTCGCGGACGCGCTCCAGCGCTTCATACTGGCCACTCCAGGACAGCGTGTATCCAGGCGGCACGGAGATTTGTTCGCGCACCAGGCGGCGAGCGTCCTCCAGGTAGCTGCCGACATCGCGTCCGCTGACGTCGATGAACACATAGCCGGTCAACAACCCGTTTTCGTTGCGCAGCATGCTGGGACCCGCCTTCATGCGAATACTGGCTAGCTGGCCCAGGGGAACTTGCAGCAGCTTTCCGCCCCCCCCGCTCATTCCCGCTGACACCGGGCTGATGGCGGACTGGGACATGTTGGCGGACGTGGTTGTGCCGGTGGACGGGGGCATGCCGGCCAACGGCAGCAGGACGCGCTCCAGGTCTGGAATCGTACTGCGGAAGTCTCTGCCGTAGCGGACATGGATGGGGTAGCGCTCACGTCCTTCAACGGTGGTGGAGAGCGTTTCTCCGCCAATCGCGTTCGTGATGGCCATTTGCGCATCCGCGATCGTCAGGCCATAGCGAGCCAGCTCCTCACGCTTCCATTCGAAGTCAAGGAAGTAGCCGCCACTGGTGCGCTCAGCAAATACGCTGCGGGTGCCCGCCACTCGCGGCAGCAGCCGTTCCACCTCCATGCCGAGACGGTCAATCTCCTCCACACTGGCGCCGGAGATCTTCAGCCCCACGGGAGTGCGAATGCCGGTGGTGAGCATGTCGATGCGACCGCGGATGGGCTGTGTCCACGAGTTCGATAGCCCGGGAATCGCCAGCGCCGCGTTCATCTCATCCACCAGTTCCGCCTGCGAAATATGGTCCGGGGTGATGCGACGCAGCAGCGGGCGCAGCCACTGCGGCGCCCACTCGTCGTACCACGTCGCCTTTGCGCGCCATTGGCTCTTGGGCTTCAGCACCACGATGGTCTCCAGCATTGACAGCGGCGCCGGGTCAGTTGCCGTCTCTGCTCGGCCCGCCTTGCCCAGCACGCTCTCCACTTCCGGGAACTGCATCAGCATCCGATCTGTCACCTGCAGCAGGCGCGTGGCCTCAGCCACGGGAATTCCTGGAAGCGTGGTGGGCATGTACATCAAGGTGCCCTCATCCAAAGGCGGCATAAACTCGCTGCCCAACTGACGATAGATGGGAATCGTCGCCGCCATCGCGGCGAGGGTTACCGTGGCCACCACCCACTTGCGACGCAGGGTCCATCTCGCCACCGGATCATACATCCGAATCAGCACGCGGCTGATGGGATGCTTTTCTTCTGAGTGGATCTTGCCCACCAACACTGCGTTCGCCGCGCGCGCCAACCAGCGCGGACGAAA
>JALOKO010000210.1 GCA_025456495.1 Bryobacterales bacterium
GCTGAATATCCTGTTGGAAAGTAAGATCGATTTCGCCACGGATGCCGCCGCGCGCCGGGAACTGGAAGCCCTCATCCAGGAGATCCACCGGATTGAGGTCACCCGGATGGGAATCGGTGAGCAATCCCCTTCTGCCGGCTATGAGCGTCCGCCGATGGAGGATATCCCGGAGCTGACCTTCCCCGTTGACCCCTCCCTGGAAGCAACGGTGCTTGACCTGGTGCGCGCCCGCAGCAGCGAGTTCCCTCTTGAGGTGAACGAGAACGTCCTTTCGTATGTGCGGTTCTTCGTCTCAGAGCGTGGCAGGCGCACCTTCCTCGCCGGTTACCGTCGTAGTGGCCGCTATCGCGACATGATCTTCCGTGTTCTGGATGAAGAAGGCCTACCTCGGGAACTGTTGCATCTGGCGCAGGCGGAGAGCGGCTTTCATCCGCGCGCAATGTCGTGGGCCAAAGCCGGAGGGTTGTGGCAGTTCGTCACTTCCCGCGGGAAGGAATATGGCCTTAACCAGACAGCCCTTACCGATGACCGCTTTGACCCGGAAAAAGCGACGCGCGCGGCTGCACGTCACCTGCGAGATCTCTATCATGAGTTCGGCGATTGGAATCTGGCGATGGCTGCCTACAACTGCGGCCCCGCTTGCGTCGCCAGGGCCGTGGAACGCACGGGCTTTGCGGACTTCTGGGAACTCCGGCGTCGAAACGCGATTCCCAAAGAAACCACCAGCTACGTGCCCATCGTCCAGGCGTTGGCGATCATTTCGTTGAACCCTGCCGCCTATGGCATTGAACTCCCGGAACCGGATGCCCCGCTGGATGTAGATTCCCACGTCCTTGAGGAAAAGACCCACTTGAACCTGGTGGCGGACATCCTGGGCATCACAAAGGCGGAACTGCGAGAACTGAATCCCGCTGTGAACGGCGACCTGGCCCCGGCGGGCTACACACTGCGGGTGCCGAAACAAACGGTCCCGGTGTTGGTATCCGGGCTGCAGCCCATCCCGGCCGCGAATCGAGTGGCATGGCGGGCGCACAGGGTGGCGGAGGGAGACACGCTTCCGGCCATTGCTTCGCAATACAAGACCAGCGTCGCCGCTATCTCCAAGGCGAATGAAATTGCCACGGAGGCCTTCCAAGCGGGGGATCTCCTACTGATTCCTGCCGCCTATCAGGCGCCAAGGCCGGCATCGGTACGCAAGGCATCGCCCGCGAAGCGAAAGGCCAGCAGCCGTAACGCAGCCCGTAGCCGCGCGTCGACAAAGTCCCGGGCAACCAAGAAGCGATAGCCGGCAACCGAAACCCGCGCTGAGTATTGTTGAGGCCACTTCTTTGCCCACCGCGGCCGCCCGAAAACTCAGTACCAAAAAAACTCTTTATTTTGTTACGAATGCGCTATGCTATAGGCTTAGCGGGATATAAACAGGAGAGCGCGTCAATGTTCCGTTATTGGGCGATGGCGTTGGAAGCAGACAACGACGAGTTCGGCTATACCGACGCCAGCGACATCGAGATCGAGTCAGAGATCCTTGAACTTGGCGACGAGTACGAGGCGCCGGAGCCCGTTTTTCGACGTAAGGTACAGGCGGAGTTTCGTGAGCTGCCTCCAAAGTCAGTTCCGGTGAGCCACCCGGCCGTGCTGGATTCCAATGCTCTGCCCCCGCCACCCGCGAGCGGCGAGGGCATGTTGGGAGTTCCGGGCAGGAGCGCGTTGGCTGATCGCCCGGTTGGGCGGGATCGCGCGGCCACCGCAGTGAGCCGCTCCCAGCCACCAGGAACCGCTCGGGCGGCCGCCTCACCTTCGGTGCTTGCTGAGGGAAAGGCGAGCGGGAAGAGCCCCACCATTTCTTCAGCGGCCCAGGGCGCGCCTGCCCCCCCAGCTCCGGCGCCTGTCGCGAAGGTCGCAAGGCCGATATCGGCATCGCAACCGCCTCCTCCGGTTGTAGTGAAGAAGAAACCGGCAAAGGAACAGATTGCGCCGCTGGCGGGGAAGCAGAGCGCCAAGGCGTCCCCGGAAGCGTCCGCCGGTAGGTCTGGTAGCAAGGGACTTGTGAGCGGGAAGCCTGTCCCGGCGACACAGGGTGCGACATCGGTTGCCTCCTCGAAAGCTGCACGGGCTGTTGCAATCCCCAAAAAGAACGCTGCGGCGGCGTCCAAGACCGCTTCACCGGGCGCCAAGACCTCTGTACCGGCTTCAGGTGCGGGGGGCGCTGAAACGAAAGGCTCGTCGAAGCAGGGTGCAGCTTCAAAGGCTAAACCCCCTCAATCGCAAGCCAAGTCGCCGCAATCGGTAGCTAAGTCCCCTCTCGCCAAGGCGAAGCCATTGGTGACAGCGGCCAAGAGCGTGGCGGTTGCCGCGAAATCGAGTACGAAGGCGGTGGCGGCGAAGCCGACCGTTTCCTCCGCAAAGAAAGCGACGAACGCCACCGCGACGGACCGGACGGCGTCAACAGCCCGTCCGAAGGCGTCGTCGGCCACAAAGCAGGTCCAGTCGCCAACGCAAGCGAAGAAGTTGGAGAAGGCTGCGGCAGCCCCGCTTTCCGGCGCCGCGCGCACGAAGGCCGGGGCGACCAAGCAAGCCAAGAAAGCGGCCCCACGGAAACGCTAATACCTGTGGGCGCTGTTTTGCTGGCGGCCCCCAACGCAGCGTTGGATTGCTGGCGGCCAAGAGCCTTTTGGATTGCTGGCGGCTAAGAGCCGCGTTGTAGCTTGCGGAAGAGGTCGTTGAAAATTGCGTCGCGACTGCAGTAGGTTGCGAATCGCACCGGATGCCTGCCGGTTGGCCGTTCCCAGGTGTACTGGTCAGAAAGGCCCGGGCTGGGAACTACCTCCGTGGGCACCCACTTCGGCTCAATCAGCCAGGCAATGGCCGAAATGTCCCAGATCACCCGGGATAGCGGGTATCCCGCATGCGGGCTCTTCCATTGCGTGTAGGCCTCATACTCGGTTGCCAGGTAGTCGGCTATGGGCGACTTACCCTTCAGATGGTGCTGGACTTCAGGCACCGTGGTCCGCAGGTGCTCTGACACATTGCGCGTGGGAATTACCACCAGGGCTACACCGGAATCCAACAACACGCGCGACGAGTGCAGGTCCTGCTGGAGATTGAACTCCCGGGCGGTGGGGAAGCTCAAGGGTTGACCGCCCAGCCAGACCACTACGATCCGATCGCGAATGGCAGGTTCCATCAGTAGAGCGGACGATACGTTCGTCGGCGCGCCAATGGTGAGCACATACAGGGGGCTGGTCCGCGGCTGCATGGCCTTGGCGATAAGGTTCCGCGCTGCGTCGCTCTCCACGGGTTGACGCGGCGCCGCCATGAAGCGCTCTGAGCCCAGGTACGCATAGCCTTCCGTCTTCCGGCTGAGGCGCCCTAGGATGCGCAGGATCTCTTCGTAGCTCTTCTGCATCCCTTCGCCGGCGCTCTTGGAACGCTCGTTCTGAAAGGGAGCCGCATAGACAGCCTCAATCTCCATGTGCTGCGGGGACAGCAGCGCATAGGCGACCGCGAACTGATCGTCAATCTCGTTGTAGGTGTCGGTGTCCAACACCGCCTGCACCTTTGCGGTGGGTGGGGCCAAGCGTTGCTCCAACGTCCCGCCCAACGCACCGGATGCCTGCTGCTGGCTCCACAGAGGGGATGCCCCGGACGCCGTGGCCAGCGCCCCCGACACCCACCACCCGGCGGCGCCCAAGCCGCTGCCGGCGATCCAGCTTCTCCTATCTACCGCCGTTGCTCGCATACGACGCTCCCTCATCCAGATCCGAATCCAGACAGTGATTCAAACCGTAATCCAGACAGCGATTCAAACCGTGGCCGCCCTGCGCAGACCCTCGGGCGCAGCAGCGAACCCGAGCTATTCCACCGTCTTGCGGCACTTGCCGTACAGCTCCAACAACGCCTCGGCGTATTCTTCGGCCGACCGCGCCGGCCCTTTGTTGAAACCGGGTCCGGAGTTGCCCTTGCCGTAGCCGGTGGTTACTGCGATGAACTTCATCATGTCCAGCGCGATTTCATCCTTATTGCGCCCAGTGGGCGCTGCATCTTGCTTTTCTTCAGCCATAGCTTTGAGTCTACCCGATTGCTGGCTGATGGATGGCCACGTGGTGGAGCTGCGATAGGATGACGGAAGCTACCCTAGTCATGATCGCCAATGCGCCATGATTGTTGATGCGCCATGATTGTCGATGCAGTTGAGCCAATCCGGAAGATGCGTGGTGGCGCGCAAGCGTGGCTGGTTCGGGCTGGAGACGGGTGCTACTACGTATTGAAGTTGCTGCAGAACGCCCAGCACTCGCGTATCCTCATCAATGAGTGGCTGTGCTCGCACTTTCTGCTGCACCTGCAACTGTGCGCCGCTCAGCCCGTGCTGTTGAATTGCACCCGGGAATGGATGGAAAGTGCGGCTGACCTGGGCCTCCACGTCCAGAGAGGAACGGAGCAGGTTCCGCTTCAACCTGGACTGCATTTTGGCTCGCGCGTGCCGGTGGATCCCAATCGTGAGTCAATTTACGATTTCTTGCCTGACGCCGCGATGGATGGACTGGAAAACCGTTCCCACTACCACGGAATGCTGGCTTTTGACCAATGGGTCTCGAATGCTGATACGCGGCAGTCTGTCTATTTCCGTGGGAGACCGCGCGAGTTTCTCCGCGACGCAGTGTATGCGCCAACGGCGGTTAGCTTCCTGGCCATGATGATTGACCATGGCTACGCCTTCCAGGGTCCTGATTGGCGCCTGGACGACCTTCCCCGGCAAGGCCTTTATCCACGGCCGTCAGCCTATGTCGCCATACGCTCGTGGGACGATCTGGAGCCATGGCTATCCCGGATCCAGGGCTTCAGTGAAAGCGCTATCGATGAGGCGCTGAAACAGATTCCGTCTACCTGGTATGCGGCGGGGGAAGAACGGGAACTGGAGCGGCTGCTGGAGCAACTGCTGCGGCGACGGCAACGGGTGCCTGACCTGCTGCATGCCTGTCGCCTCGCCAGGCCTGAATTGTTCCCCAACTGGCGTTCCACCGTCGCCGTCTGGACCAGCGCCTGAATCGGGGACCGTTGAGGGGAAAGGCGCCCTTGCGCGCAGCCGGGACGGGGACGGATTCACCGCTACTGGACCGAAGAACGAATCAAGCGGCGCGATACACGAGAACGGGGCGCTGTTCGGGTTGCCCCAACACCGCCCCGTTTGCCCGTCTTTCCAGCGACTTGGTTGCAATTTCCGGAAGCTTCGTTCCGGGAAGTTTGTCATTTCGCCAGGGATAGGGTGGCGTTTGCGCAGCTACCTGACCCCAATGTCCGCACCTTAGACGTGCGAGTTCAACATGCTCTCCAGTTCGCCCTTGGGGATGGCGCCCACCTTTTGGTCAACCACCTTGCCGCCCTTGAACAGCAGGAGCGTGGGGATGCCGCGGATCTGAAAGCGTCCAGCGGTTCCAATGTTGGAATCCACGTCCACTTTGCCCACCTTCACCTTGCCGGCGAAGGCATCGGCCACCGTATCAATCGTGGGGCCCATCATGCGGCAGGGGCCGCACCATTCCGCCCAGAAGTCCACCAGCACGGGGACCTCGGCGTTGATCACTTCCGTGTCAAAGTTTGCGTCGGTAAAGGTAAGGGTGTTGTTGCCTGCCATGAATCGCTCCAATTCAACCACTTGCTTGGATGAGGAAACTTTGAAAAAGTTTCAGTTCCGCAGTCGCCGATAGAGTTCAGCGTACTGGTGCGCGGATGCGGTCCAGGAGTAATCCATTGCCATTCCGGCAAGCACCCGGCGCTTCCAATTCCGCTTGTCGCGGTAGGCGCGCACCGCTTCGCGAACGGATTCCAGCAAGGCTTGGCCCGAGTAGTCAGCAAACTTGAAGCCGGTTTCAGTGGTGACGGTATCGTCCAAACCACCAACCGCCCGCACGACGGGAACGGTGCCGTACCGCAGGCTGTAGATCTGATTCAGGCCGCAGGGTTCATACAGGCTGGGCATCAGGAACAGGTCAGCCCCGGCCTCAATCTTGTGGGCCAGCGCTTCGTTGTAACCGACGCGGAAGGCAACGCGCCCGGGATAGCGGTCTGCCAGTCCACGAAAGAGGTCAACATAGCGAGCTTCCCCGGAACCCAGCACGACCAGCACAATGCCCTCGGCCATCAGCGCATCGGCCGCTGCGCCCACCAGGTCAAAGCCCTTCTGTTCGGATAACCGGGCGACAATACCCACCACCGGCGCATTCTCAAGCGCAGTGGCATCCAGGCCTACCGTCTCCAGGAGGTCACGCTTACAAAGAGCCTTGCCGGCGAGGTTGGCGGCGCTGTAATTGGCCGCGAGGTATGGGTCAACCGCCGGATCCCACAGGGAATAGTCCGCACCATTCAAAATGCCGTGCAACACATCCTTGCGCGCCCGCAGGAGGCCGTCGAGCCCCCAACCTGCGGCGGGCGTCTGGATCTCCTTGGAGTAGGTGGGGCTGACTGTGGTCACGGCGTCCGCCCTGGCGATGCCCGCCTTCATGTAGCTCACCTTGCCGTAGAACTCGACGCCACCGGAAAGAAAGGCTTGGTCCGGCAGGCCCACCATGGGCAGGATCTCGCGTCCAAAAATTCCCTGGTAAGCCAGATTGTGGATGGTGAAGACGCTGCGCACGGCCATGAAGTTGGGGTCCAGCCGGTAGCGGTCCTTCAGATACAGGGGCGCCAGGCCAGCCTGCCAGTCGTGGCAATGGAGGATGTCGGCACGAAAGAGCCGCCGGATGGCCTCACAGCCCGCAAGGCTGAGCGCCGCGAAACGGCGAAAGTTGTCGGGGTAGTCTTGCCCATTCTCAGCGTAGATGCCTGATCGCCCAAACAACCCGGGCGCATCCAGGAAAAAGTAGCGCACCCCCCGCTCTTCGTAGGCATAAACCTGGGCTGGGATGTCTGTTTTCGCATACGGGGTCACTTCCGACCCCACCATCAAGACCCGTAGCTGCATGTTGACCCTTAAGGCTAACGAACCCCCGTCGGTGTGTCAATCCATGGCGCATTGGCGAGGGACGGAAGTAGGGGGTGCTATCAGCCAATGATTTCAAGAGGATGGATTGACGCTCGATGACGCTGCCGGTTCCGATGGCTGCGTGGAGCCCCCGGACTCCACCAGCGCCGCCATTTCTTCCTGGTGCGCGGCGCGTAGCCCTTCCACAACGCCTTGCCGATCCTGGGCCGTTCGATTCTGGCTCACTTTCCACTTTCCTTCGATGGAGCCTATGACGATCTCTACCCCGACTATGGCCTGCAACTGACCTTGCACAAAGGGCTGCGGGGCATCGTCCACAGCCCACGGCCGGATGCGGCCCGCTTCCTGGCTTTCCGTCAGACGCTCCACCTGATCGCGGAGCCAGTCCGGGTTGTCGATCACCACCGGACGCCCGCGCACCTGCACCATCACATAATTCCAGGTTGGCACCACGCGTCCGTGCTGGGTCTTCGACGGGTACCAGCCCGGATGGACATAGGCGTGGGGTCCTTGAAACACCACCAGCACCTCCGCGCCATCGCGCAGAGCCTCCACTTGTGGGTTCGCCTTGGCCAGATGGAGGCGCAATGTGGCTGGGGGCTGCTGATCGCACAGAAGGCAGGGGATGAGGTTCGCTTCCAGCCCGTGCGGCCCAGAGCTCACCAGCAAGGCAAGGGGATGCGCCCGGATGGCCTGGTGGAGCACGTCTGGCCGTTCCTCGCGAAAATGTCCTGGAAGGTACACGGGTCCTCCGTAAGCAGCGGTGATCGATACAGATCCCCGTCGTGGGGGTAGTTAAGCCGCTATGCTACCCTGAGAGATGGAAGGCTCTGGCCTTTCTGCCCCACCTCGACTCGGTAGCTCAGCCGGTAGAGCATCTGACTTTTAATCAGAGGGTCGCGGGTTCGAGCCCCGCCCGAGTCACCAATCTTTTCCGAGGGCTGCGATCCTCAACGATCCAACATGCAGCGGTTCCCAAAGCTGGTGCGTTTCGGAAGCTGATCGTAGCGCCAAGTTCGCGACAGTCTCTGTGCCGCGATGGCGTTTCTCCTGTTCCATCACTGCCACGATAGAAAATCCGTGTTTCCCTTCAGCATATACAAGAGCAACCCTAACCCACCCATGAGTAGGTTGCTACCCAAAGCTCGGCTTGACGTTGCTGTTAGCAAATGGACACCCATTCCGGAGAAGGCCAGAACAAACGCCAGAACCGCGGCAGAGAGAAGGAAGTCTCGATTCAGCCGCATTTTGCGGAACTCGTGATCCATGATCTCACCTTGGTTCTTGTGTTCCAACGACGCCTTGGAGCCCTCCAGCCTGCAGGTTTCCTCGTGCTTTTCGGATTCAACCAAAATGCGGGTTGTCTCAGGGTCGTGTCCAGTTGGCGTTCTGGAGAAAATTGACAGCAAGGTGCGGATCTAAGGGTTCGGCCTCTTCAGCAACACATCTACGCGAGCAAAGTCCCGCTCCGCGTTCGCCGCCGCGCA
>JALOKO010000211.1 GCA_025456495.1 Bryobacterales bacterium
GTCACGGCCAGCGTCAACCTGCCCGCCGCACCCACAAATATAATTATGGGCAATAATCCTATTACGTACTCTTTTAGCTGCAACGTGGGTGGCTGCATTGGTTCAGATACATACACGGTTGTTCCTTTTCCCCCATTTACCGTGAATGTGACGGGTAATGCAAGTGCATGTTCTTCGCAGCCACCAGTTCGAAAGCCCTTCCACAAACTCTGAGAGCTCACGCGCCGCTTCGTAGGACGCGTAATTGTCCATCAGCCGCGTCACCGAATCGGTCAGCCGCGAAAGCTCAGAAAGAATCCACCGGTCCAGGAGTGCCCGATCACCCACCGGGCGGCCAAGATGCTGCTTGGGGTGATAGCCATCAATGTTGGCATAGATGGTGAAAAACGAATACACATTGCGCAGCTTGAGTGGGAATTCCTTCTGCAAACTCCGCACATTCCCCAGGCTGTGCCGAGTGGAGTTCCACGGTGGATTCGAAGCCAGGAAGAACCAGCGGAAGGCATCAGCGCCCGGCGCCGGCATGGCTGCATTTTCCACGCGGACGCGCTCCGCGGCGGGCAATCGCGGAACCTCCACCGGCATCACGCTGGTCCCTTTCGCATTCACGCGCGCGGCAAGCGCCTGCTGTGCTTCCGGGTGCAGCACCACCACCCGCCGGGGAAGTTTCTTCGATGGCAGCAGCGACACGTCCACGCTGAGGCCATCGGCCGCCTGGCAGGATAGCCGCACGGTCGCGCCGGGGTTCAGGTCAAGGCCCTCCAGGTCCTCCCGCGCGATCAAAGCGGTTCCGGGCTCGATGTCAATTCCCACCGCGGCGCCGTCCACCACGGCGAAATCCATCGCCACCCGTTCCAGGATCACTTCGGGCGGCGTGTAATTGCCCTTTGACTTTGACTCCTTCTTGCCCTCCGCATCGGTGACGTGTCCCAGGACAATGCAGGTCTTGAAGGGTAGCGGAAAGGGTTGCGGGTCGAGTCCCAGGCGCTCTTGCGTTTCCTTCTGGAACACCAGGGTGGCGATCATCATCTGGGAGTAAAACCAGCCGCGCGTCTGGTCGATGGCTTCGCTGATGAAGTCGGCTGGAAAGGCGCGCTTGAACTCCTCATGGCCGGTGTGGGGGAAGCCCCACTGCGCAAAGGGCATCGCGCCGGAATCGAACCAGCAGTCAATCACCTCCGTCACCCGCCGGTAGACGCCCGCTTCGCCGTCCACGGTGAAGGTTACCTTGTCGATCCAGGGCTTATGTACCATCAGGTGGTCAGACAACGTGGGGTCGGCCGCCTTCGCTTCGTGCCAGTGATCGAAGGCGCGCGGGTTGTAGCTGAGGATCTCCTGGACGCTGGCCGGAGCCAACATCTTGCCGGAGACATCGTTCACCCACACGTTCAGCGGCGTGCCCCAGTAGCGTTCTCGGGACAAAGCCCAATCCACGTTATTGTTCAGGAAATCGCCGAAGCGGCCGTCCTTGATGTGGTCCGGCAGCCAGTGGAAGGTCTGGTTGTTGGCCTTGGCCTTGTCCAGCAAAGCGGTGGTGCGGATAAACCAGGTGGGGCGCGCCATCTGGATGAGCGGGTCATCATCGGCACGCCAGCAGAAGGGGTATTCGTGCCGGTAGGTTTCGCGATGCACCAGGACGCCACGGTCCCGCAGATCATGCACCAGATCGCGGTCGGCATCCTTCACCCAGATCCCCTGATACTTCGGGAACTCATTGGTGAAAAAGCCATCGGGACCAATCGCGCACAGCAGATCCACACTCAGCGGATCCCGATAGGTTTGCAGCAGGGCGCGGTGCAGGTCGTGGTCCACCTCGCCAAACGCAGAGGCGATATGGACAATGCCGGTACCTGCGTCCAGCTCCACGAAATCCGCCGGAAGCACCTTCCAGTACAGGGGCGCCGTGCCGCCCGCGGCCAACTCCACCTGGCTTTGGGCAAAGCGCTGCCAATAGATGTCAAACGGCGGCCGGTAGGTGCGCCCCAGCAGCTCCTTGCCCTTTAGGCTGCGCAGGACGGGAAGTTCCTCACCCATCTTGGCGGCTACCTGCTCCCGCAACGCCGCGGCAAGCACCAGCCGTCGAGAGGCGCTTTGCACCTCGACGTAATCCACCTCAGGCCCCACCGCCGCGTACATGTTTGACGGCAGCGTCCAGGGCGTGGTGGTCCAGATCAGCAGCGCGCTTTCCGGGTCGTCGCTAAAGGGAAAGGCGACATAGACAGAGGGGTCGTCCACCGTCTTGTAGTTCAGGCCCACTTCCGCTGATGACAGCGCCGTGCCACCTTGCGGCCACCACCAGATCACCTTGTGCCCGCGGTAGAGCAATCCGGCCTTGAACAGCTCGCTCAGCGCCCACCACACGCTTTCGATGTAGCTCTTGTGGTAAGTGACATAGGCCTCAGACAGGTTCACCCAGAAGCCGATTCGTTCCGTCAACCGTTCCCATTCGTTGGTGTAACGGAACACGCTCTCAATGCAGCGCTTCACGAAGGCCTCAACGCCGTATTCCTCAATTGCCGCCTTGCCGTGAATCCCCAGTTCCTTTTCCACTTCCACTTCCACGGGCAGGCCATGGGTATCCCATCCCGCCTTGCGCGGCACGTAGAAGCCCCGCATGGTGCGATAGCGCGGGAACAGGTCCTTGATGACACGGGTAAGGACATGTCCGTTGTGGGGCAGTCCGTTCGCCGTGGGCGGGCCTTCATAGAACACGAAGGGCGGGCAACCCTCGCGCTGCGAAAGGCTCTTCTCAAAGATCTGACGCTCTTTCCAGAACGCAAGAATCCTGGCCTCGGCCTCAGGAAACGCGATGAGCGTATCCGCTTTCAGGAACGTTGGTTCAGACATGGATGGAATCGATTCCGCGGAGTGGGTACCGCACCGCCCGCTTGCGCGCGGACAGCGACAGCATGCAGGAAACCTTCATTGTAGCGCCCTTGCAAAGGGGGCCAAGGCGAGACGAGCGCCCCAGTGGTGCAAGGCTGGGTAACCAGTGCGGCAGGCGGGGCTTGCAACGGAAGCGCGGGAAGGCCGCCGATGTGGGAAGGTGCGACACCGCCGGGCGCCCTGGCGGACCAAAGAAAAAAAGAACAGTGGCGGAAGGGGCGTTGGCCACCCCTCATCCCCTGTCCCTTTGTGAAACCTGCGGGCCTACCGCACCAGCGGCCGGCACCCCATTAAATCGTGCGTAAGTATGCGATGAGATTCTTCATCTCATCTGCCTCCAGCAGGTCTTCGTATCCCGGCATCCCGTTGCCGCCTTGCTTGATGATGGTGGTGATGGTCTCCAGATTGGCTGGCTTGCCGTTGGTGAGCTTTTCCTTCTTGAACAGGCCTTGCAACGAAGGGCCCATCTTGGCCTCATCGCTGTCGACGTTGTGGCAAACACCGCACTGCTCAAAGGTTTCCTTGCCCGCCTCCACATTCCCGTCGGCATCCTGGGCAGCCGCGGCGGGCCCGGCAGCCTTTACCAATTGAACCCCGGAATTCGTTGGTTCCGTCGCGCTCACCATGGTTGCTTCCTGGACTGCGGTCGCCGCCCGGCCGACGGATGTCTGCCCTGCGGTTGTCTGGCGTGCGGCGGCCCGCTCTGGCTGCGATTGAGAACTGCATCCAGCCATCACCACCGATGCGATCATCAAGGCGATGACCGGCGCCCACAGAGTCCCATTCCGTTGTTTCATGCGCTTCCTGAAGCTCCTTTTGTCCACCCTGCCGATTGAGCTCGACGCCTGCGTGGTCCTCACGGTCGCCGGTCGCCAAGCGCGCCGCTCACGCTCCAGACGACAGGCATCCCATAGAATGATTGTTGCATGAAGCCCCGAATCATCCTGTTTGCCAAGGATCCTGTACCGGGAAACGTAAAGACCCGGCTGTCGGTGCGTGTGGGCATCGAGATGGCCGCTACCGTCTACCGAGCGATGGCCCTCGATCTGCTAGACGTAGTGATGCGGCTGAGCGATTCAGCGGATATCGAAATCCATTTGGATGCCCATAGCGATTTCTTTCAGCGACCCGGGCTTCCCGCGCGCCTGCAGGTGGGCGACTCGCTGGGAGCGAAACTCCATCACTCCCTACGGACAGGTTTAGCGGAAGGGGCGCCCGCCGTCGTGGTGCTGGGTAGTGACACACCCGCGCTGTCCCCTGGCGCAATCGGGCGACTTCTGGAATCTCCCGCCGATCTTGCCTTCGGCCAGGCCACCGATGGCGGATTCTGGGGAGTGAAGGCCAGCCGTTGCGCCGCTGGCATGTTCGATGGCGTCCGCTGGAGCCAACCCACTACCCTGGAGGATTGCCTGGCAGCCGCCCTAGCCTGTGGGCTCAGCACCGAAGTCTCCACACCCTTGGACGACTTAGACACCTGGGACGACCTTGCACGCCTGGACCCGGAAACCGTGGGGCCAGGCCTACAGCAAATTCTGCGCAAATTGGTGGATGCGTCGTCTGCCTAGCCGCTTCCAGGCATCAGGCTGCCTGCTCTGATTCCAATGCCCCGCCGACGGTGAGTTCCTGCAGATAGTCAGCCAAACTGAGTTGGCCCACCTGCGGCGCCAGCACATCCACGGTGGAGGCAGCGGGCAGGTACTCCAGCAGATTCGCTCTTCGCGCGTTGAACGGTCTGGTCAGGCTACCGGTGAGACGAAGGATGAAGCCTGGAATCCGATAGAGGTTGGGCGACTCGCCGACGTGCTGAAAGATCTGCTCGGCGATTTCGCGCCGAGTGAGCACTTCCGGTCCACCCGCTTCCACCACTTCCGGCCCCTGGAACAGGTTGTCCAGACATACCCGCGCCGCATCCCGCGGGTGAATGGGGTTCATCCGCGCGTTCCCGCTTCCAATCAGGGGAATGCGCCCGCCGCGCGCCATCTCCACCAAGGGGTGAAAGCTGGCGTAGCTACCCGGAATCCGCACAATGGTGTAGCGCAGACCGCTTTCCCGCAGCGCCCGCTCAAAGCGGCGGTGCGCTCGGACGTAGGCCGTGTTCTCATGACGGCCATTTGCACACACAGACAAGTAGACGAAGCGCCCCACCTCAGCTTCTTGCGCCTCACGCAGCAGGTTGAGATTCGCCTCAAAATCTACCTTGCTGAAGGCGCGTTTGTCCTCGTCCTGCAGCGCCAGGCTGCCACCCATGCAGGAAAGCACGACATCCACCCGGTTGCAGATCCCACGGATGGAGTCCGCGTCCGTGGCGTCCCGCATCCAGAGGTCGTCGGCAAACAGACTCACCTTGGCGGCCCTCCACCGACGCTGGGACAATGTCCGCGTCCAGATTCCCCGCTGCTTGGCCAGTTGCAAAGCCTGGAAACCCACCGTGCCGCTCGCACCCGCGATCAGTACCCGTCTTGCCATTCAGAGCCTTCCTTTCAAACAGCGCTCATCCGCGACTACCGCCCGCGAGCGAGAAGTCCTGGCAGTCAACACAGCCAGAGGGCGAAGCCGTACTGGCCACGGCCGTTTCCCCTTCCATCTTCCCGCTAACTCCCTCATTTCTAAAGGAGCGAATACTCGAGAATCGGATTAGTAGTAGTAGTACGGCTAGATCGCGCCCACGCCTCTGCCTTACAGCAAACGACGCCGCGATCCTCTCTTCACATACCTCTGCCCAGGTTTCCCAGGGCATCTTTAATCCCTCGCCAGTAGAGGACTCATCGGAGCCCGTGTCGGCAGGCAATAGGAGATTTCCCTGCGGTACAGGCACTACAGGTACTAGGCAAGGGGGACGTAGCCTGAAATCCGGTTAAGCTGTCCGTATGGCATCGGCGGAAGAAGTGCGGAAACTACGGGAGGCGGCTTGGGTGGGCGATGCGGTGCTTACGCTGTTCGCGCGCCAATACATTCTTCAGCGCGAGGGGTGCATGGACGCAGCGATGCAAACCCGCATGACGTCGAACCAGTTCCTGGCGGCCTTCGGAGAGCCCACACACGTGGAGGCTCGTCTGGGCCGCATCTATCGGGAAGAGGGTCTGGAAGGCGCCTTTGCGTGGGTTCGCAGCAAGCTCATCCCACACTTCGAAAAGCAGGAAGGGAAGCGACAACTCCGCGCCAGTGGCGGTCGTGGCAGGCAGCCCGCCAGCGCATCCGGCGACTAATCCAGGTTCAGCACCTTTAACAGGGTTCCGCGCTCCTGCTGGATCTTTTTCTGCAGCAGCGTGATGGCGTAGATCAGCTGCTCCGGACGCGGCGGACAGCCGGGCACGTATACATCCACGGGGATAATCTGGTTCACGGGCACCAAGGCGTAGTTGCTGAACACGCCTGTGGAGGTGGCGCAGGCGCCCATGGAGATCACCCACTTGGGCTCCGGCATCTGCTGGTACAACTGGCGCACCACGGGCGCCATCTTGTTGGACACCCGACCGGCGATAATCATCAGATCCGCCTGGCGGGGAGAACCCCGAAAAACCTCGGCTCCGAACCGGGCGATATCAAACCGACTTGCCGACATGGCCATCATCTCAATCGCGCAGCAGGCCAGGCCGAAGGTCATGGGCCAAATGCTGTTCTTGCGCGCCCAATTGATGGCATTATCCAGCGTGGTGGTAAGCACGCTATCCTTCAGCAGGTCCGTGTTGTCCTGGTCGAGCCGCTCAAACAGATTTACGTCTGTCCGCAGCACTGAGAGTTCATTGGCGTTCGCGACAGGCTGGCTCATAGGGTACCGCTCCCTCTTGATCCTAACAGATGCCATTCCCGGCAGCCCGGGCGCGAAAAACGGACGAGGGACCCAGCGTCGCTACCACAAGAACCGCATGCCGACGTAGGCATTCGCCCCCGGCATGTCCACGCCGGAACCGTGATGCCGGTAATTGGCATCCAGCAGGTTCTGCACGCCCATGGTCAATTGCCAGCGTTCCCCCAGGGGCATACCACCTTGCACATCCAGGGCGAACCAGCCA
>JALOKO010000212.1 GCA_025456495.1 Bryobacterales bacterium
CGTGGCGCCAAGTTTCCGTGAGTTCAGTGTATCAGTCTGGAACAGATTTACAAGCCCCGCCAGGAGATAGAACTCTGTCTGAAAATGGATAATTAGTCCTGCACCTTAGTACGAATCCGCCCCCATGGCCGACAGAGAATTTCATTGGAATGAGAGCGTTAGGGGGACTCCGCAGCCGCACCCCACAGCGGGCTGGCGGGAAAGTGTCCCGATTCCGGCGCCATTACCCTGGTATTGGCTATAGGTACTAAGTATGTTTTGCACTAAAGATCATCCAAATCCTTAGGATAACGGCACGAAATTCCCGGTCATTGGTGCTGGGTGACCAGGGGCTCTCCTGCTGATTTGCTTCTCATGTTACATAACTTATAGAATTCGATCAGAATCGAATGTCTAGCTATACCCAGTAGTATGGGTTTGTAAGGCACGGAGGGAGGCACGGCATGAGAGATCGCGAGGTCGTCGAATTGATTGGGGGTTCTCATTTCTTGGCGCTGGAGGAGCGGGCGCAGCTATCGGCGCGGCGGAGGGCGGTGCAGTGCTTTCACACGGGCGACGGGGACAACCCGCACCGGTTCCTGAACCTGCTGCTGCAGGGGACCTACGTGGCGCCACACCGTCATGCCACTCCTCCGAAGGCGGAGAGCTTCGTGGTGCTGCGCGGTGAACTGGGGGTGCTGCTGTTTGCCGACGATGGGACGGTGACGGGCGTCCACCGGCTGCGCGCTTGGGAGGAGACAGGGGAAGCGCCCCGGGTGGAGACGCCACCTTGTGGACTGGACCTGTTGCCGGGTATCTGGCACTCGATTGTGGCTTTGTCCCCGGTGACAGTGATTTTTGAAGTGAAGCCGGGACCCTACGATGCGGCCACCGACAAAGCGTTTGCAGAGTGGGCGCCCGCCGAGGGAGAGCCCGGCGTGGGGGCCTATCTGCAGTGGATGGAAGCACAGTTCGCGGAAGACCATCCGCGGTAACACAGATCATCCGTGATGGCACAGATCATCCGTGATGGCACAGATCATCCGTGATAGCACAAGGGAGCCCACGCGGTGACATCGGCCGGTGTTTGCAAGCGCGTTCCGGCTAGGATAGTCAATGCGACCAACGCTTGCCGATGGAACAGCGGCAGAACGAAATTGTGCAAGGCGCGGGAACTTTCCATCCGGCCCAGGGCAATACGGGTTAGAGCGACCAGAGACAATGGGGATCCCGAGGGGTGACCCGCGGGCTGGAGCCGCCAGGTAAGGACGATGACTAGTCTGGCTATGGATTGGTGGTTTCGCTTTCGCGGACGAAAACGGCTCGACGGGGAGACGGCGCGCACCCGGCGCACGGGTGTGCATGCTGAGGGCGCAGTTGCCCAGTCCCAGGCGGCGGCGGGGGACGATGTCGCTTTGCTGGCGCGTTTGGGCGAAGGCGACAGCGCCGCCCTGGGAATGCTGTATCAGCGGCATGGCGGCGCGGTATACCGGTTTGCCTATGCGCTGAGTGCGTCACGGGAAACGGCGGAAGAAAGCACTCAGGAGGTGTTCTTGTTCCTGTTCCGTGAGTGGCGACGCTATGACCCCAACCGGGGAAGCCTGGAGGCCTGGCTACTGGGCATCACGCGGCGCATGACGCGGAAGCAAAGCCCATCCCGAGTTATGGTGCCGCTTACGGGCGAGGAGCAGGCAGGGCGCGGGGCGGGCATTGATGCGCAGGACCCGCTGGGAGACCTGGTGCGGCGCCAGCAGCAGGCCACGCTCCACCAGGCCATCGCGGCCCTGCCGGAGCCGTATCGCGATGCGCTGGTGATGCAGGCCCTGCAAGGGATGTCCTACGAACAGGTGGCGGAGGCGCTGCGCTGTCCGGTGGGCACCGTGCGCTCACGCATTGCCCGGGCCAAGGCCGAGTTGGGACGCGTTTTGCGTGCAGATGCCACTGGCCGGGCGGCGTCCAAATCGGGGCACGATGACTTGGGCTGGGCCGAAGGCGGCGGGCGGGGTAACGGACCCGACGCGGAGGCGGCGTCTGGGGAGGGCCTGATGGAAGCCAGTGTGCGGAAAGGACTAAGCGATGCCGGCTGAATGGAACCGCCAGCCACTGAATGCACGGGAAACTCCCAACGCGGGTGACCTGGACGCACCGGGCGTTTCCTCGCCGGAATCGGTTTCCAACCCCGATGCGGACGCCGCAGCGCGACCGTTGGAACTGGCCCTGAGTGCACTGGCGCGACACTGTGAAGCGGTGAGCCCGGAAGCCGCCTTGGGCGAGAGGATTCTGCGCGCGGCCGAACTGGGCCAGAACCGGGACGACGCTGCAACGTGTGGCCAGGGCGCGCCGGGAGGCCGGGGCGGAGAAGGGGGCCGGGTCGGAGAAGGGGGCCAGGGCGGGGAGATTCGATCCCCGCTGCGATGGGGCTTTGGGTTCCAGGCAGCTGCCGGAGTGGCTGTGCTTGGGCTGCTGTTGCTGGCGGTGTGGGGAAGCACTGAGCGTTGGATGGCGGCGCCCGTTCCGGCCCCGGTGATACGCCAAGCCCCGGTGGTGAGCCAAGCCCCGGTGGTGCGCCAAGACCCTGTGGTGAGCCAAGACCCTGTGGCTGCCGTCGCCATGGCGGATCCGGAAGTGGTGAAGCAGACGCCCGTCGCCCAGCCACCTGCGCCTCGCGCTGCTGAAGGGCGGCCATCGGGTGGGGTGCGCCAGCGCCCGATACCCGCATCGAGAGAAGCCACTTCCCCTGTGGTGGCGGCGGGGAACCGTCAACAACAGCAGACCGCAATGCCGCCCATGCGGTGGCCAACGGAGGTGCTGGCAGCCGCGCAACAGATGGCGGAAGCGGAACGAGGGATGGCGGACGATGTATCCGGGAGTTCCGCAGCTGGCGCACTGCCCCTGGACCTTCCGTTGGAGACGGTGCGTGTGCGGATGGATGCCGATGCGCTGTGGCGCATGGGGTTGTCCGTGACGCCGCCTGCGCCCAATCAGGAAGTGCTGGCCGATTTTCTTGTCAGCGGCGAAGGGCGCCCGCTGGCCGTGCGCCTGCTTGGCGTGTATCCGTGAGGCGATTCCTGGCCCGACATACACCGGCTGCCGGAAGGCGAGTCCTCAACCTTGTGATCGAGAATGAACGAGTTGGAGGTTTGAGATGACAATCAGAAGGCAAGCATTGCGCTTGTTGGGAATGCCCCTCGCGCTGTGGCTTCCGTTGGCGGCCGCCCAGGCGCAGGGACTGCCGTTGCCCCCTCCGCCACCGCCGCCCCCGGGTTTGGCTGGCGGAACGATGGCCCGCGACGTGCTGATCCAACGGACTGGGGCAAATTTTCACTTTATTGCGGCCGAGCCCGCCCTGCTGGGCAAGCCTGTCACGGGCGCCCCTTACTCAGCCGAAGCAGCCAACGAATCCATTCGTGTGCTCCCCGACGGCACGCGGATCCAGAACAGCAGCGTCACACGGTTTTACCGTGACAGCGCGGGCCGAACTAGGATGGAAATGCAAATTCCGTCGTCCCCGGGAACGGACGGCCAGCCCCGGACACAAGCGACGATTTCTGACCCGGTGAGTCGCAAGACCATCATTCTGGATTCCGCCACGCAGACGGCGCGGGTGTTGACGATTCCACCCATGCCGCCGCTACCCCCGCTGCCTGCCGGGGAAACAGCCGAGGAAGATGCCGGCAACGTGCGGTGGGTGATGGAATCAGCGGAAGGGGGAAATGCGCGCACCAACGTGGTGATCGAGAGGCGCGTTGTCCGGTCATCGGGAAATCGGGATGCGGCCGTGGCTCCCCCGGTGGCGGACGCGCCCCCCGCGCCGCCCGCTCCTCCGGCGCCGCCCGCCCCACACGTCATGATGCTGCCCGCTCACGGTCCGGCTTCCATGCAAATCCAACGGCTGGACAGGCCTGAGCAGGTGAGGGTGGAAGGGCTGGGGGAACGCCAGATTGAAGGAGTGCGGGCGGAAGGCACGCGCAGAACCGCAACCATCGGCACTGGCGCCATTGGTAACGACAGGCCCATCGTGTCGGTGACCGAGGAGTGGCGTTCGCCCGAGCTACAGATCGTCTTGCTGCGCACCATGCGCGATCCACAGGTGGGGGAAATTACCTACCGGCTCCAACAGCTCACCCGCGGAGAACCGCTGGAATCGCTCTTCCGCGTGCCGGATGGCTATCGGGTGATTGACCACTCCCGGGTGCTCACGGAAGAGATTCGGGGTCCGCAGTAGACGCTTTTCCGGCAGCCCTGCCGACGGCATTGCGCTTGCGCGGGCGAATGTCTTGCATTGGGGAGGTTGGGCCGCTGGCAGCGATGCGTCTGGCAGCGGCCCAATCGCGCGGGAAGCCTTGGCAAGGCACGGCACGCGCTAAGGGTCTTGCGGCTGGACGGCCATGCCGTCCCGTAGTTCGCGGTCTACCAGCAGGGCCACCCGATCTCCCTCCCGCACCCCTTCCAAAACCTGAGCCTCGGTGACACTGGAGATGCCGGTACGGACGGGCTGCCAGCGAATGGTGTCTCCGGTGAGCTTCCACACACCCTCATCCCCCAGTCGGCGGCGAATGGCCTGTTTGGGAACCAGGACGGCCTGGGACTGCTGCCCGGTAATGATCTCGGCATTGATGTTGGCGCCGGGCAGTAGATTGCGGCTGGGGTTCTCGATGCGGCACAGGACCTCGCCAACCTGGCGGGTACCGAAGTTCTGGATGCGGGTGGGCAGGCGATCGACAGCACCCTTCCATGAGGCGCCCGCAAGGCCATCCCAGCGAATGGTGACGGGCATGCCGGCGCGGACGCGTCCCAGTTCCGGCTCGTCGACGTAGACGCGGACGGAGACCGTTTCCAGATTGCCCACGCGCCCGACGAGGTCGCCGGGCCGCAGCCAGTCGCCCGGCTTTGCGGCGAACTCAAACAAAGTGCCAGTGGCGGCGCTGCGCAGGGAGGCGCTATCGACACGGCGACGGGCGGCGTCCAGGCGGGCCTGCGCGGCCACCACCGCGGCGTCTGCATCGGCAAGCTCCGCGTTCGTCCGCAGCACGCGGAGTTGCGCTTCATAGGTAGCGGCGCGTTCCCTGGCGATGGCCACCTGGCGCTGTTCGGCCTCCAGTTCCTGAAGCGTGGCCGCGTTGGCCTGCACCAGACGGGAAACCCGCGACTGTTGGTGAATGGCGTGGCTGAGGGTGAGGCGTGCCTGGTCCAGGAGCCCTTGGAGTTCCTGGCGGCGCATGGGGCTGCCCCCTTCCTGGACCTGCCGCAGCCGCGCCTGCGCCGCGCTGAGGGCGGCTTCTGCGTCCCGCGTCTCACCTTCCGCCGCATCATCCTCCAACTGCAGGAGGACGGCGCCGGTGGAGATCGTCTGTCCCTGGGACGCCAGAATTCGCCGCACCCGTCCCGACGCCGCTGCGTGGATGGCGCTGCTGTCGAGTGGCTCCACTTGGCCGTTGGTCAGCAGCACGCTGGTGATGTCTCCGCGCGATGCGGCAGCGAAGGGGATCGTCGGCTTGGGGCGTTGGACCACCAGATACACAGACGCCGCGACGGCAGCCAGCACGACAACCAGCAGAAACCACCGGATAAGCCGCAATCCCTGATCTCCTTTCCTGTGGACGGATCTCTGCTGCCCGCGCGAGTCCTCAGCCTTGATTTGCCACGCTACCGGCTGCAGAGGCATCGTGAGCCGAAGCATCGTGAGCCGAAGCACAGTAGTGGAACAGCAACTGCCATTCCGCAAGCTGGATGCGCACCACCGAATGGCGCAGGGGATGGCTGCCATCATGGACCACTGCGTCATGCAGATCAGCAAACCAGAGGCTATCCCAGGTTGCTGGAATGGGCATGGGGCTGCCGGCGGTGGCCGCAATGGCAGCGGCTACTTCGCGCAGTTCGGCGTGGATGGGATGGGGCGAGGCCTGTCGCAGCCAGTACTTGGCATTCCAATTGTCGGGCTCCATGCGGTGCAGGATGCCGTGGATGTAGGCTCCTTCCGCGGATGGGAGGTCCATGGAAATGTCGTGGCTCTCATCAAAACAGGAAAAGTAGAGCCAGAGGGCGGCCAGCGCTGCGTTGGGTGATCGGGAGCCGGCAAACCACTCCTGGGCCTGCGCCTTGGCCAGACGCTGGCGGGCCTCGTGGGACAAACACCCCTTCATCACCAGAGGCAGGGGACGTTGCCCGTCGCCATCCAGGGCGAGAACGGCCGCCACATCGGGGTGATAGCGGGACGGCGCGAAGGTCATGCTTCCATCGTAGGCCAGTCCAGGGGAGCGCAGGGAGCCGCGGCAGGTAAGCGCGAGCCGCCGTCCGCAGTTCTTACACGGAACCGGGCAGATATTGGGCCGACCTGGAGGGGGTACGATTCCGCAATGGAAGCTTCAAGCGATTTGTTTTCAATCATTTGACGCGGTCCGCAAAGTTTGGCACATGAACTGCAAAGAGTTGTATCGAGGTGATGCCAATGAAGATTCTGTTTTCCAAGCTAACGGTTGCGATGGGGGCGGTACTCGCCTTGGGCGTGCTTACGCAAGGCTGCGCCACCAAAAAGTATGTGAATCAGACGGTGAGCCCCGTTGACCAACGGGTGACTGAGGTCTCGCGTCAGACAGACGCCAACGGGAAGGCGATTGCTGACCTGGATGGCAAGGTGGATACCAGCGTGAACCGGCTGGACGAGAACATCCGTACCGCGCAGCGCATCGCCGAGGACGCCACCCGCATGGCGCAGGGCGCCGGGGATACCGCCAATACGGCGTGGGGCGCGGCGCAGACGAATGAGAAATCCATTGCGGTTCTGGAGGACAGGCTGGGGAACGTCCACCAGTTCCAGTTGCACACCAGCGAATCTGTGCAATTCGCCGTGAACCGGCACGAATTGAACGATGAGGCCAAGGCCAAGCTGGGTGAGCTGATGGG
>JALOKO010000213.1 GCA_025456495.1 Bryobacterales bacterium
GTCCGTCGCAACCAGGCCAGAAAACCCGCTGGGCCACCGCGCGCCTCCAACACCCGGCGGGTGTAGTAAGCAGCCACCGTAATCACTTTCTCGCCCTGTGCAAAGCGAGCCCCACTCTGCTCCAGCAGGCTGGGCTGCGTGGATGGCGACGCAAACAGCAGTCCGTTGTCGGCTTCGGCCCGGGCCACTGTTTCCGGCTGCGCCTCCTCCGGCGACGGCGCCCCGTCCGGAAGCAGCACCTGGTCGCTACCCGGCCAGCGCGCCGTGCCCTCCACCTGCCGCACCACCCCGCGCGCCACCCCGTCCTCGCCCGGCAGCAGTTCCCATTCATAGAACTCGCCATTGCTCAGGCGCACACTGGCGGACATCGCCCCGTCGTACTCGCTCAGGATTGCCGTCCCCTCGCCACCCGCCGTCAGAACGCCGCGGATGGTGCGTCCCCGAACGACGCCCCCGGATGGCAGGCCCCCGGATGGCGGGCCAACCGTCGGCAGGCCCCCGGATGGCGGGCCGCCAACCTGTCCCCCTGCAAGGCCGCCTTCATGGTCCAGCACTTGCTCCGGCCTCATCACAAACACCGTATCCGGGAACAGCGGAAGCACAAGGGACGGCAAGCGCGCTTCACGGCGGGTGGACGCAAGCGACGCCCCACGGCCCATGGCGCGCGCGGGCGCCGGTGCTGCCGGCGCGAACGCCCGTCCGCGCTGCGGCGGCAGTTCCGTCCGGAAAACGCCGCGCGCGGCGGCGGGGTCAGCCTCCAGTGTTGCCTCGCGCACGACGCGTGGCGCGTCCGCCCCGGGCACCCGCACCAGCGGCAGCGATCCCGTGAAGCTGGCGTCCACCCCCATCGCCGCAGTCCCCGCCGGACGCAGCAGCCGCATCCCCGCCGCCTGCGCCACAACCCCGTTTTCCGCCGGATTTCCGGCCTGCCCCGGATTTCTGGCCTGCCCCGGATTTCTGGCCTGCCCCGGATTTCCGGCCTGCGCTGGGCTCCTCTCCTGCCCCATCAGCAGCGTTCCCGCCACCGCCAGCACCACCGCCAGCCGGATCATCCTCCCGGCGCGGCCGCCGCCGCCATCGCCACGCGGACACTTCCCTTCGCCAACGCAACCGCGGCGGGCAAAGCACCCCGCCGCATCCGCCAGCATTCCATTCCCATCTCCGTCCACGCTCCGCGCAAGAAACCGCTGCCCTGCCATCCCACGCTTCCTATCTGCTGTCATTCCGGTCACGTTCAACCGGTAGCCCTTACTTTGGCTTCGCCTGCCCCTGCCGGACGAACCCATCCCTACTGCAATTCCTGGGGGATTTCCTCCAGCTCGAGAACCCTCACGAACTCCGCAATCACCTGGCATTGGTCCGCTTCCAGGTCCCAGGACGGGTAATCCGGATTCAGAGAGATCAATCGCACCCGGCTGTGCCGCCACTCGGGCGCATCGTCAAACTCTTCCATCGCCCCCTGCGGCAGGACGGCCTTCTCTGAGTGGTAGCGCTTAATGGCGTACTCGCCGCCCGATTGCGAAGCGCCGTGCTTCTGCACCAGCAGCAACTTGCCTTCCCTCGATCCCTGCGGATGGGCGCGGAACAAACACAGGCTGCCGTCCGGCACCGCGGGTTCCATGGATCGCCCGGTAATGCGGGCCGTGAAATAGCGCTGGTCCACGCGCAAACCTGGCGGCACGGGCACCCAGCCCGCGGCCTCCACTTCCGCGTCCCCACCAAACACGCCCGCCGCAATGCGCATCGGATAAAACGGCAGGTGCGTCCGGAAGGGGACAATCGCAGCCGGGTCGTCGCTGTCCTGGGAGGCTCGCGAGGGTTGGTCCTCAAAGACATCGCCATCACCCGTGGAATGCGCCCCGGCCGGGGCCGCCACCATCCGCCGCGCAAACAAGGCGTCGGCCTGCCTCGCCGCGCTGCGCCCCCCACTTCCCTGCCCATCCAAGGCCAGCAGCACGGCCTCCCGCTCACTCAACCGCAACGTATGCGAAAAACTATCCTCCAGCCAGCCCAGCAAGTCCTTGCCGCTTTCCTGCTGGGCGCGCTCATGCAACTCCCACAACAGGCCCTGCAACACCTGCCGGTCCATCGCCTCCAACCCTTCAGGAAGCCGTTCCCTGATCCGGACATGCAGCCGGTCCTCACCCGGATCCAGCAGCAGCAGGCCCACCGGCACCCCCACAGCCGCACCGGGAGCATGCAGTTCCAGCACCACGTACTCTCCGCGAACAGTCTCGGTGCGCGCCGCGCCCGGCGTCATCGCCATAGCCCTATCCTACCGCTTCACCCAGCCCCCGTCGTAACCAAACCATCGGCAGTCCGCCCTAAGGATTGTACGGATAATATCCGCTGCGCGCCCGGATCTTCACATTCGGCAGATTTACCTCCACCCGCAGCTTCCGGAACAACCGCGGCGCGTCACTATTGGATGGCACATAGCGCAGAATGTACTGCGTCGTGATTTCGCCCGCCACCGCCGCCACACTCTGGTATAGGCTTTGCGCCAGCGCCGCCGCGTAGCCGCCAGTTCCCACCTTGATGGCGTAGTTGCCTTCATCGGAGGGCTTCGACAAATACCCGATGACGTCCTTATACACCCCTTCCAGCGGGTACTCCACGCGACCGCCGGTTTCCTCCGCCAGCCGCTTCAGGTTGGCCTCGCCGGAGGAGCCAAACCCATAGGCCACCGTGCTCACCCCGTAGATTGTCACCAGGTTGCGCTGGGCCAGTTCCAGCACCTCCTCCAGCCCATGTTCCGACGCCGTGTCGGTGCCGTCGCCGACCACAATCAGCACTCGGCGCGGCTCAATCGGTTCGCCCTGCATCAGGCTGCGTCGCGTACACGCCATGTAGATCGCATCGTACAGCGCCCCGCCCCCGCCGGGCTTCAACTGTTCCAGCTTCTCCACCAGCTTGTCTGACCGGTTCGTCGTGTCCACGGCCAATTCCGCCGTCGTCGAATACGGAATCAGATAGCCCGAGAAGCGCGAATCGTCATCCGGCATCAGGTTTAGCACCAGCTCAATGGCCGCTTCCCGCAGCGTCTTCCAGTGGCTGACATTGCGGTTCGACATGTCAATCAGGAAGCCAATCACCACCGGCTGCTTCCCATCGCGCGAGAAATAGCTGATCTTCTGCTCCACCCCTTCGTCGAAGATCCGGAAATCGCTGCGGTCCAGATCGGCCACGAAGCGGTCCTGCAGATCGGTCACCGTCACCGGCACAATCACCTCATTCACGCTCACCCGCATGTCCACCACCGGCGCCTGTTGCCGGGCAGGCTTCGGTTTGGCGCTCGCGGGAGCCTGGGCGAAGCCCCCCGGCGCCAACCACCCCAAGGCCGCCACTGCCAGCAAGGCAGCCAGGCTTCGAAGCACCGGTTGTCCGAGACAACCAGGTAATCCGCGGAGGAAGGGTAATCCGCGGAGGAAGGGTAATCCGCGAAGGAAGGGTAATCCGCGTAGGTAGGGTACCGGCCGGAAGCGAAAGACGGGCAAGGCGACGATAGCAAGTAGAGCGTGACGGACCATCATGGTTTTCCTGTGCGGCAAGTCTCCCAGGTTGTCCACCATTATACGGTTCCTGGAGTCTGACGGTTGCTGGTGGGCGGCAGAAATCCCCCGTCCAGGCGCCCATGGCCCGCGGCCAGCCAAGGCCCACCCACTTGCCCTTGGCCCACGCTCAACCCCTGATCCACCGGTCCCTTAGCGTTGCACGCGCCCGCTGCCCCCATTCTTCAGCAGGCCATGCACATCCTCTGCGCTCAAGCGCGCGAAGTCGCCGGGAATTGAATGCTTCAGGCAGGACGCCGCCACCGCGAACTCCAGCGCCTCGGCCGCGCTGCCCAACTCCTGCAACCCATAGATGAGTCCCGCCGCGAAGCTGTCCCCGCCACCCACCCGGTCCACGATGTGCGTAATGTCATACCGCCGGCTCAAGTGGAACTCGCTGCCATCGTGCAGACAGGCGCTCCACCCGTTGTGCGACGCCGACAGGCTCTCCCGCAAGGTAATGGCCACGCTGCTAAGGTTCGGATAGGCGTCCAGCACGCGTTCGGCCAGGCCGCGGAAGGTGCTGGCTTCCAGCTTCCCGGCATGCACATCGGCGTCCGCTTCAATGCCCAGCGCCTTCTGGCAATCCTCTTCATTGGCCACCACCACGTCGGCCAGCCGCACCAGTTGCGGCATCACCTCGTGGGCCTTCTTACCCCACTTCCAGAGGTTTTTGCGATAGTTCAAATCCACCGACACCTGCAGGCCCAGGTCCCGCGCGGTCTGCAGCGCCTCAATGGACATGTCCGCCGCTGATTCGCTAATCGCCGGCGTGATGCCGGTGATGTGGAACCACCCCGCTCCTTCAAAGGCCAGCGCCCACGGAATATCCCCCGGCTTGGCCAGGGCAATGCTGGACGCAGCCCGGTCGTAGGTCACCTTCGATGGCCTCTGGTTGGCGCCCGTTTCCAGGTAGTAGACACCCATCCGTCCCAGTCCGCGGGCCACGAACGAGGTATCCACGCCAAAGCTCCGCAGGCTGCCGATGCAGGCGTCGGCCACCGGATGATTGGGAGGCAGCACCGTCACGTAACGCGCCGGATATCCGAAGCCGGCAAGGCCCACCGCGACATTGGCCTCGCCCCCCCCAAAGCTCGCCTCAAACATGGGGCTTTGCAGCACCCGCTCCAGATTGGGCGGCGTCAACCGCAGCATAATCTCGCCAAACGTAACCACGGGCTTGTGAAGTTTCATCGCCGACAATACCTGCTCTCTTTGCTCGCCGCGGCCCGCCTTCCGGCGCCGGACACAATGCGGCCCCGCCGTCTCTGCGCGCCACGCGCGCCGTCATCTTCTCCATGCTATCCCGTCGCGCCCGCTTCCGGGGATGCCGCCGCCGGTTCCGCCACAAAAGCACCCACCAAACCACGCGAAGTCCGCCAAACCACTCACAGCCCCCCTCACCCCTCGCCGCCCACAACACCGGGAACGCCTATGCAACAATAAGGAGGTTGGCTATCCGGCGGCCCTGCCGTCCCCTTGGGTACACGCGCTCTGTTTGCGCCTTTTCCGCCGCGCCAGGCCCCCTGGCCGGATCCGTCGGAATTCGTCCCCCGTCTTCCCGCTGTCGGCAGCCGTTCCCGTTTGGATTCGTTCCCGATGCTGCGTTCCCTCTTCCACTGGATCTTTCTGCTTGTTGTCGTCTGCAACGGCCACCCGGCCCTTCTTGCACAGGCTGGCCCCCAACCCCCCGCACGCGAGGCCCAATCCCCTCTCGTGGATTCCGCCTCCGGCAATGGCGCTCCGGCTGCACCCAACTCCGAAACCGCTCACCCTGCCGAAACTCCCAATCAACCCATCCCCAATCAACCCATCCCCAATCAACCCAGCGCAACTGCGGAGTCCGGCGCCGCCGCCAACCCCCAGGCTGACTCGGCCAGCCCCCAATCTGATCCGGCCAGTCTACGTACGGAACTCAACCTGCTGGGGCAAACGGACGCCAAATCCGGGGAAAGCCGCCGCAACGAGAACGTCCAGTTCAACCTCATCGACAACAACGCCCTGAAGGAACTCAACCAACGCCTGGGAACCACGCCCACCCCGGTGGCGGAGTTCCTTCCGCAAAACAACTACTTCAGCACCGAGTACGGCAATCCGCCATCCACCCCCATCCATCTGCCGGGCACCCCGGTGCGCGGCTTCCATGGCCGCCTCAATTACGCGCACCTGAACAGCATCCTCAGTGCGCGCGCCTTCTTCCAGGTGGGCGCCGTGAAGCCCGCACGGGAAAACGAATGGGGAGCCACCGTCGGCTTCAACCTCTGGAAAGGCGCCTCCTTCACCTTCAACGGCAACCAGCAGAAGATCCGCGGAAACGTCAACGGAAACGTCCTGGTCCCGAAGGCGGAAGAGCGTACCCCGCTCACGCAGGACCCCGCCCTGGGCGCTTTCGTCGCCCGCATCCTGAATGCCTATCCGGCTGAGCAGCCCAACCGCACCGACATCAACGAGCGCATGCTGAACACCAATTCGCCCCAGATCGTCAACAACAACACCATCGGCGGCACGCTGGACCAGCAGTTGGGTGACCGTGACAAGCTGGTGCTCAGCTACACCTTCATCGGACAGCAGGTGGAGGCCTTCCAGTTGGTCCGCGGCCAGAACCCCGACACCACCACCCGTTCCCACCGCGCCCGCGCCACCTGGAATCGCTCCTGGAGCCCCCGTACGGTTAGCAGCCTCAGCATGGGCTTTGACCGCGCGGGCATCCTCATCGTCCCCGAACGCAATTCCATCGGCTTCAGCATCTTCCTCACCGGCGTGGTGGAAAACCTGCTGGGCAACACCGTCATCCCCATTGACCGTGCGCAGAACGACTTCAAGTACGCCGGGCAGGTGCAGCACATCCAGGGCAACCACACCTTCACTGTGGGCGCGATGGCCATCCGCAGACAGTTGAACGGCGAGGAATCCGACACCGCCCTGGGCGCGTTCTCCTTCTTCAACAACTTCGGCAACGACACCCTCACCAACCTCCGCCTGGGCCTGCCCAGTACCTACTTCCGCAGCGTGGGCGAGGTGAACCGCGGCTTCCGCAACTGGGACATGGCCTACTACATCGGCGACCGCTGGAACGCCACCAGCAAGCTCTCGTTGAACTACGGCCTCCGCTGGCGCCCCATCACCCGCCCCTATGAGGTGAACCGCAGGAATGAACTGGCCTACCAGAGCGACTGGAACAATGTCGGCCCCACGGCAGGTCTGGCCTACCGCCTGCCTCAACGCTGGGGCGTCTTCCGCGCCGCCTACGCCCTGCACTACGGCGAAATCTTCCCCGTCACCTACCAGCAGATCCGCCTCAACGCGCCGCTCAACTACAAGC
>JALOKO010000214.1 GCA_025456495.1 Bryobacterales bacterium
TCGAAGCCGCCGATGCTGGCGAAAAAGATCTGTCGACGCATGCCCAGTTTGTCGCGGCTGGCGATCAGGCGGGCCACCTCCAACAGTTGCCGCCCCAGGCTGGTGCCGGTAGGGAACGCGGTCTGCAGTGGAGGCGCGGTGGCCAGTGCCTCGTTGATGAGCTTGCCGATGTCCAGGCCGTCCTGAAGGGTTTGTCCAGCGGCCTGCACCATGGACAGGCCCGAATCCATTCCGATCATTTCCTGCAGGGCCTTCTGGCGCGCCTCACGAAAGGCAACCGTCCCACTGCCGGTGAGTTGCATGCCGCCACCGGGTGCGATGGCGGCGGGCGTCGTCTCCTCGCCGGCAAGCATGATCTGGTTGCCGGCAAGGGAAACCGCCGTCGGAAACTTGGACGGGGCGTTCATGAAGGCCATGCGATCAGCCGTGCGGCCGCCCCATCCGGTGCCGCGAGAGTAATCAAAATGGCCAGTCTGCCACTGTTGCTGTTGATCTGAGTGTGAGAACAGGTTCTTCGGAATGGGACCCTGCCGATTCCGATACTGGTCTCGGGTGGTGGGCCGAACCAGCACTCCCACATTCGCGACGATGGCCAGCTTGCCCTGGGCGTAGTGAGGGTGGATCGCGCTTAAGTTCGGGTGCAGGCCGAAATCCTTGCCGCTCTTGGTGGGGACGCTCAGCAGATCCGCCTGCGGCAGGGCGATGGTCCCGCGCAACGCGGCGTACTGGGAATAGCCGCCGTCTTTGGGGGCGATTGTGTTGTGTCCATCGTTGCCGCCAAAGAGGAAGACGCAAACCAGCGCTTTGTAGTCGCCAGCCTGCTGTGCGTTGGCATTCATCATGCCAAATCGTCCGAATGCACTGGCCGCAACTACCTTGCTGGATGCGGCCAGAAACTCACGACGGGATCGGATCGCCATAACGGAACCCCACTCTTCTGTAGCCGCACTCCCTGGGCCACAGGCCAAACGGAGCCAACCACGTCTCTTGGAATCACAGTCTCGGAATCACTCGGAATCTACTGCAAATACACGCGACGTCGTTCTCGCGGAGCCCGACGTCGGGATTCAGGAAGCCGGGCGCCAGACACCCACGACTGTGGGGAATTGGCCACCAGATAGAATGCCCGGTTCACCCGGAACCCGGCATCGTTGGTACCGCTAACGAAGGTCTTCACAATCGTCCGCGATGCATCGGGTAAGCTGCCATGCGTCAGACGCGTGGCCAGTTCCTTGATGAGGTTGTCCGGATTCGCCGCAAGCGCCGCCAGGCTGTCAAACGAATAGCTCACCCCAGGCCCGAGCTGGCGGTCCAGCAGCCTTGCCACGAAGTTGGCGCGCTCAATGGACGTGGCTGAGGTGTGAATCTCGAATTCGGGTCCGGCCAAATCCTGCTTGGTCAGCATATGATCCAGATGGAAGTAATTGAAAACGCTGTTCGGGATAAACACGTTCTGTCCCATCGCCGTTGCAAAGCGGTTCAGATTGTTGTTGGGTTCCACCGTGGCATCCACAGATCGCAGCAACTTCAGCACGTACAGCACGGGTTCTGTCAGGTGCCCCTGCGACAGGCCAGCCGCGCCCGAGAGCCGAAGCGGCCCTGAAGCCTCAGGATGCAGAAGAATGGCGCGCACCACCGCCTTCAGGTCGCCCCTCACACCGCTGCCATTGTTCTTGAACACGGCCACGACATCGCGGACATAGCCAGGGCTGGGGTTGCTGGTCACCAACGAACGGATCAAACGGATGGACACGAAGGTTGGCAGATTCGGGTGGTTGAAGATGTGGGTGACGGCATCCTCAAGGTTCTCCCGGGTGGTACGTCCCGCGGGAATCTGATAGCCGTTCAGCAGCATCTTGGCGCCATCGTCGTGAAAGGGATCCCAGGGAACCATCGGCGCGCCGTAGTAGGCAAGGTTGTTGGGAGTCTTCCGGCTGGGGTCATCCGGGTTGGGCGCCCAACGCCAGCCTGTGAAGGCGCGGGCCAGTTCCTTAACGGTGTCTTCGGTGTAGACCGGGATGACAGCGCCACTCGCATCCCGTGCGGGTGTGCCATCTTCCTGCAAAACCTCAGTACCCAGCGTGAACAACTGCAGGAACTCGCGGGAGTAGTTTTCGTTGGGTGAGGTTCCTCGGGACGGATCCGCCTTCACATTGTTGACGTTATCCAGGTAGCGCCCCATCGCCGGACTCAACGAAACATTCACCAGCAGATCGCGATAGTTGCCAAAAGCACCGTCGGCCAGCAGGTTCATGTAGGGAACCATCATGTGCGCGCGATTGAGGGTATTTCCCGAAACCACCAGAATCTGGCCCAGGGCAAAGGCCACGCGCTGCCGGAGCTGGTCAGGGTTTTGTGCGCCGTAGACGTAGAAGAGCTTCTGGTAATCGGCGAGGTTGACAGCGGTATTGGCCGGCGCCGGATACCGGCTGACTGGCGCCGCGAATTGCGCCTCCAGGAACGCGCTCTTTCCTGTGGCCATCAGCCCATCAATGTCCGAGGGTTTCGGTCCCCAGGTGGCTTGTTCCAGAAACAGGGCAGCCTCATCGCGGGATTCCACGCGATTGGCCCACAACGGCGCAAGGCAACACAGAAGCACCAGGACCAGCGCCAAAGCGGGTGGACGAACGCTTGCAAGGGGGGCCGCAGTTTGCATACCAGTTCTCAACTTAGCAATGGACTCCAAGCTTTCAACTAAACCCGTAGCTCAATCATAAGTTGCGGCGCCAATTTGCAATAGTAAATTTTTTCCTGAAAAAACGGCGATCAGCGAAAGACCGGCAAGGGACCCATTCCCCCGCTCTGCCGCAACCCAATCGAGTGCTATCCGGCCCGGCGGGTTGCGATGGATTTCGCCTGCAGGAACAGCATTAGGTAGTCCGGTCCGCCGGCCTTGGAATCGGTCCCGGACATGTTGAAGCCGCCAAAGGGATGGGCGGCCACCATGGCGCCGGTGCATTTGCGATTGACGTAGAGGTTGCCCACGTGGAACTCCCGGCGGGCGCGATCCAGCTTTTCCGGGTTCGCCGAATAGATGGCTCCCGTCAGCCCGTACTCAGAATCGTTCACCAGTTCCAGGGCGTGGTTGAAGTCGCGTGCCGGAGTGACGGCCAGCACGGGACCGAAGATTTCTTCACGGAAGATGGTGGCCGTGGGGGCTACGTCGGCGAAGATGGTGGGCTCCAGCAACAGCGCGTCGCCCGGGATGGCCTTGCCGCCAAAGACCAGCCGCGCTTCCGCCTTGGCGCCCTCAATGTATTCCAGCATCTTGCTGAGCGCGCGGGCGTTGATCACCGGCCCCAGATGGATGCCTGGCTCCTCAGCGGAACCCACCTTTAGCGTCGCCGCGCCGGCGAGTAGCTTTTCCAGGAACGGTTCATAGACGGCCTGATCAACGATTGCTCGCGAACAGGCGGAACACTTCTGGCCGCTGAAGCCGTAAGCGGCGGCCAGCACCCCTTGCGCGGCTGCGTCCAGATCCGCTTCGGCGTCCACCAGGATGGCGTCCTTGCCGCCCATCTCAGCAATCACGCGCTTAATCCAAATCTGCCCTGGCGCTGTGCGGGCAGCCAGTTCATTCACCCGCAGCCCCACGGGCTTGGATCCGGTAAAGCAGATATATCGGGTGCGCGGGTGCTGCACCAAGGCGTCGCCAATCTGCCCGCCCGGACCGGTAAGTAACTGGATGCACTGGGCCGGGAAGCCCGCCTCCAGGGCCAGTTCCACGAACGCGCAGGCGATGCGCGGGGTATCGGAAGAGGGCTTGAGGACGATGGTATTGCCCGTCACCAGCGACGCGATGCTCATCCCGGCGAGGATCGCGAAGGGGAAGTTCCAAGGTGGAATCACGATGCCCACGCCCAGCGGAAGATAGCGCAGTTCGGTATCTTCGTGAGGTTGGGGGTGCATGGGGTGGCTGCCCGCCAGCCGTTGCATCTCGCGCGCGTAGTACTCGCAGAAGTCGATGGCCTCAGCAACATCCGCTTCGGCCTCCACCCAGCTCTTGCCGGATTCCAGCACCAGCAGCGCATCCAGATCCATCTTGCGTTCCCGCATCAGTGCCGCCAGATGCACGGTAAGCCGGATGCGTTCCTCGGCGGGAACCGCGCTCCAGGTGGGGAAATAGGCGTCCGCCGCCTCCACGGCGCGGATGGCGTCCTCGACGGTGGCGCGGGCGTGTTCGCTCACCACCTGCGACTGGCGCGAGGGGTTGAGGCTGACAAAGGACTCGCGCTCCCCCACCCACTTCCCGTCCAGCAGCAGCGCGAATCGCTGGCCGACCGAGGCCTGCAGGCGGCTCCAGGCATCCTGGGCGCGTTGCCACACGGCGGGATCGCGGAAGTCGACGTAGGGTTCGTTCTCAAAGGGGGGGAGGGAAGGGGGGAGCTGGTTGCTCATGAGGCCTCTCAACGGATGGTTCGTCATCAGTGACGGGATGGGCGGGCGTCCAGCGCGATGGGGATTGCCCGTCGCGGGATGTCCCCCGAGCCCGGTTGGTTACACGGGGAACGCACGGCGGTATCGCGGTGCATTCCCGGGAGGGCGGACATCCACCCATCCCAGTCAGAACGATGCCGCAAGTTCACACGTTGCCCTGATTCGTGACGGCAACGTTGTCGTGCGCCGTAGGCCGCGGCCTGGCTGACTGGCGCACGGTTGGGGATTCGCTATTCGCTGCCCTTTGCGATCTCGCGGCCCTTCTCCACAAGGTCAGAGGCTTCATCCACCAGTTCGCGGCCACGGTCATACAGTGAGCGGCCATAATCCATCATGTCGCGGCCCTTTTCCACCAACGCGTGCTGTCCCTGCCGGGTACGGCGGACCAGCATGCGCCGGGTGGCTCTGCCGGATTGGGGGGCGAACAGCAGCGCGGCGCCCGCACCAATCGTCATCCCAGCCAGGAACCAAATGACACCAACACCAGAATCTTCACGCACGTTGCAATTCTCCTTCGTCCTCATTCTACCGGAATTCCGGTTCCGAATCCGGTGGAATCACCGATCAGCGCCAGATTCCGGATGCGTGGGCGGTGTAAGCAGGCAAGCATGCGCGCAGTGACTCGCGCGCCCAGGCGACGGCTGAGCATCGGGCGTCCTGGATGCCGAATGAGGCTTCGGGCCATCCACTATCCAGGCCGCAACCAGTTCGTATCCAGTTTGTATCCACACCATGTCCAGCCCCTATCCCCTTCATATCCAGCCCGGAACCGGCCCATACCCGGACCGCCCCACTTCTGGGCCAGGTGATCTTTAGGCCGCACCAGGCCAAGGCCACCACGACCGCCAAGCACCGCTTTCTGGCTACCATGGAAGCAGACCTTTCCCGCATGAAAGAATTCCTGAACGAGATCGTGTCCTGGGGACCCCTAGGCGTATTCATCCTGTCGGCGCTGGATTCGGCGGGCATTCCCTTGCCCAGCATGGTGGATGCGCTGTTTGTGGCGGTGGTGCTGCACAGCCCCGGGCTGGGCGTGTTGACCCTGATCGGGGCGATTGTCGGGTCACTGGCCGGCAATGTGGTGCTTTACACCATTGCCCGGAAGGGCGGGCAGGCCTATCTGGACCGGCTGACGCGCGGCAAGCGGGGACAGCGATTCCGCCGATGGTTCGACGAGTACGGGCTGATTACCGTCTTCGTGCCCGCGGTTTCGGTGATTCCGATGCCGCTGAAGGCCTTCGTTGCCTGCTCAGCGGTGCTGGGGGTGCCGATGATGCGCTTCCTGGGCGTGATTGCGATCGCCCGCCTGGTGCGCTATGGGCTTGTTACCTGGCTGGCGCTGTCGTTCAACTTCTCCAGCTTTGATGAAATCAAGGCATTCGCCGGACAGAACGCCGTTTGGTTCGTTCTGGGCGCCCTCGCGTTAGGGGCCGCATTCTATTTCGCATCGCGGGCGCTCCTACGTCCCAAGCAGGACATCTCCGCCAGCTAAGCAGCGGCTGGCGCCCCGCCGACGCCAAGTGAAAGAATAGGCCTTTCCCAGGAAGGAAGCCCATGTCCCCTCTCAGTCGACGATCGTTTGTGACGCGAAGCGCACTAGCTTCAGCCGGCGCACTGGCTTCAGCCGGCGCACTAGCTTCAGTTGGCGCACTGGCTTCAGCAAGCTGCGGTGGTCCAGGCACTGCGGTAAGAAATCCGCGCGACGTGCGGGTGGATGAAGTGCGGATTGAGTTTGAGGATCACATTTACCGCTTTCCGCATGTGTTCGGCGGCTTCACCACAGATCGCTGTACATTGCTGAACGCCAGGGTGCGGGTTTCGGACCGCCAGGGCAAGAGCGCCGAAGGTTTCGGCTGCATGACCATGGGGAACATCTGGAGTTGGAAAACGCAGCGCTACGGCTATGAGGAAACCCTGGCCGTGATGAAGTCGCTGGCGGAGCGCGCGCAGGCCAGCATGGCAGCCCACAGCGAGTACGGGCACCCCATCGAACTGAATGCACAGTTAGAGCCGCAATGGATGCGGGACGCAGAAGCGCTCGGCAAGGATTTGCGCCTGAGCGAAGCCGTTCCGAAGCTCTGCACGCTGGTGACTACGAGTCCCTTTGATGCTGCCCTGCATGATGCCTATGGGAAGTTGCACGGGCGTAGCGCCTGGGCCTGCTACAGCCCGGAATTCATGAACCAGGATCTTTCCGCCTACCTGGGCGCAAGCTTTGCGGGGCAGTATCCAGACCGTTATGTGGACGCCCTTCCGAAGGCGACGATGCCGATTTTCCACAACGTGGGCCTGGGCGATCCGGTGCGGGCGGAGGAGCGTACCTCGGCGCTGAACGATGGGCTGCCGGAGTTGCTGGAGGACTGGATTCGCGCCGACGGCATTACGCACATCAAGATCAAG
>JALOKO010000215.1 GCA_025456495.1 Bryobacterales bacterium
TGCCGAGGCCGAAGATGCGGTGCAAGACGCCTATCTTGCGGCCTTCACCCGGCTGGATCAGTTTCGCGGCGAGTCGCGCTTTTCAACATGGCTCATCCGTATCACCATCAACGCGGCGCGAATGCGCGCCCGTGCTGCCCGGCCCCAAGAGGAGTATGATACCGTGCTTGAACGGGATGCGACCGACAGCGCCGTCGTGGTCTTTCCCGGCAACGGCTTTGAAGGCAGCGACCGTGTCCCTCGCGTAGCCAACTACAGTCTATCGGTGCAACAGGACATCGGCTGGAACACCGTGGTGGACGTTGGCTACGTGGGGTCAGTAGGACGAAACTTGATGTGGACGCGCAACATCAATCCGGTTCCGCTGGGTGCGAACTTTGACCCTGCCAACCGGGACCCCTCCCAACCAGCGAGTCCGCTACCCGCGCCATTCCTGCGCCCGATCACCGGATACAACGACATCCTGATCTCAGAGCCAGCGTCGTCGTCGAATTACCACTCGATGCAGGTGACCGCGCGGCGGCGCTTCGCGAACTCCGTGCAGTTCGGATTCGCTTGGACTTGGTCAAAGGCGATGAACTATAACGATTTCGACAATAGCCCGGTAAGCGCCTTGGCGTCTCCGCGCTTCTGGAACTATGGGCTCTCCACATTCGACCGCACCCACATGGTACGGATGGACTGGACTTGGGATCTTCCGAAAGCGCGCACAGGCAACGCGGCACTGAACTACGTGGTGAACAACTGGCAGCTTTCCGGCATCACGAGCTTCATCAGTGGTGAGCCCGTGAATGTTTCCTGGACGAACACAACGCCCATCGACATTACCGGCACTGCATCGCAGGGTGCCCGCATCAATGTGACAGGGAACCCCATCCTGCCCAAGGGGGACCGCACCTTCAGCCGCAACTTCCGCACGGAGGTATTTCAACGCCCCGCCGTGGGGACCTTCGGTAACTCCGCAACCACGCAGTTGCGCGGGCCCGGCATCAACAACTGGGACATGGTGCTGATGAAGAACCTGCCCATCCGGGAAAGCTTGCGCCTGCAGTTCCGCGCCGAAGCCTACAATGCGTTTAATCAGACGCAGTTCGCAACCTTCGACGCGGCGGCAAGGTTTGACCCGCAAGGCAACCAGGTGAACGCGCGATTTGGGGAATTCCTGAGTGCGCGTGCGCCGCGCATCATGCAGTTCGCACTGCGCATTTACTTCTAGGCATTTACTCTTTTGAGCGAGGCAACGCCGCGGATGACGCTGCGTTGCTGCCTCTATCCGCGGCAAACCAACAAGATGCCATGATGACCAATATGGCTATTGCGAACGCGGCTGCTAATGGAGCCTCGCCTGTCGTTGTGCGAAAGCGGATGAGCGAAGGAGGCAGCGCAAAAGGATGGGTATGTACGTAACACGAAGGAAACCTCGGACTGCCAGAGTTGGGATTTTCGGCGTCGGCTATCACGTCTACTGGCCGCAGTTTCCGGGCCTACTGGAGGAACTCCACGCAAAGTTGGACGTGCTGGTGGGTAAGGTGCGCGCCACCGGCGTGCACGTAGAGAACTTTGGCATGGTGGATAAGGCCCAGGATGCCTACGGGCTGGCGCCGAGACTTCAGGCAGCGGATCTCGACCTGATCTTCTGCGACATGCTCACCTATGCCACGTCGGCCAGTTTTGCGGCGATCATCCGCAACGTGCAGGTGCCCGTTGTGCTGGTGGCACTGCAGCCATTGGCGGCGATGGACTATCCCCGCGCTACCACGCACATGCAGTTGGCGAATGATGATTTCTGTTCCGTGCCGGAGTTCCTGGGTGTGGCCATCCGCATGGGAAAAAAGCCGCCCGAAGTGATCCTCGGGACCTTGTATGACGACCCCCAGGCAGACGCGGAAATTGCCGCATGGTGCGATGTGGCGATGGCGCTGCACGACGTCAAGCGGGCGCGCATCGGGCACTTCGGCCATCCCATCGAACACATGCTGGACATGCAGACTGACCAGGCCTCGCTGACTGCCGCCTTCGGGTGCCACATTGTACAGACAGAAGCCGACGACCTGCTACGCTTCAGTCGAGACATCCGGGAAGAAGAAATCCAGGCCAAGAGCGCCGCGATCCTAAACCTCTTCGATACCCCAGACCCTGGGGTTGATCCAGTGACCTGCAAGCTTACAGATGAGCATCTTCGTCGCGCAGCCTTTGCCGCTGTGGCGCTCGACCGCTTCGTGACAGCGCACGAACTGGACGGCTTGGCTTACTACTATGAGGGCGAGCCAGGGAGCCAGTTGCGCGAACTGGTGACGAACTTAATTGTGGGCAACTCGCTGCTGACTGCGGCGGGCTTTCCCATGTGCGGTGAAAGCGACCTGAAGACCTGCATCGCCATGCTCTTGATGGACCGCATGGGCATCGGCGGAAGCTTTGCCGAGTTCCATCCGGTGGACTTCAAGGAAGGCTTTGTTCTGGTGGGCCACGACGGCCCCCATCACATCAACATTGCGGAAGGGAAGCCAGTGCTGCGCTCGTTGCTGAAGTATCACGGCAAACCCGGCAGCGGCGCCAGCGTGGAGTTTCGCATCAAGGACGGCCCCATCACGATGCTCAGCATTGGCGTGAAGGCTGATGGCAAATTCAAGTTCATCCTGGCTGAGGGCGAGAGCGTGCGCGGATTGATTCCCGCCACCGGAAATACCAACACGCGGGGCTTTTTCGGCAAGGACATCCGCAGCTTCCTGAAGCGCTGGGTGATGGAAGGTCCCACACACCATTTCGCATTGGGAGTCGGACACCGGGCCCGGACCCTTTGCCATATCGCGGATGCGCTCGGCATTGAATCAGTCGTTGTCCCCACGGAGAGTTGATGATGAGAATCGCACGCACCGCATTTCCCCTGTTCGCCTTGCTAGCCGTGCTGGGCTTGCTGATGGCCTCCTGCAACCGGGAGACAGCCGGTGACCTTGAGGCTGGATGGCGCAACCCGCCCGCGGATGCGCGGCCGCATGCCTACTGGCTGTGGCTGAACGGGTATGTGGATCAAAAAACAGCCCGCGAGGAACTGGATGCGATGAAGGAAGCAGGGTTCAGTGGGGTGCTGTTGTTTGATATGGGCGCGCGCGGAGACGCGTCCGCGCAGCCCCCCGCTGGCCCGGCCTTCTTGAGCGAGCCCTGGATGGCACAGATGAAGGATGCGGTTGCGCATGCGAAACAGTTGGGCATTCAGGTGGATTTCTCTGTTGCCAGCAGTTGGGACATGGGCGGCCACTGGATTGAGCCGGAGCATGCCAGCAAGGGAATCTACATCAGCGAAACCACGGTGCAGGGCGGCGCGCCGGTGGACGTCACGCTGCCCTTTCCTGAGCCTCCGCAGGGAGCGCCATTGGGGCCAGAGGGTAAGCCAGCCTATTGGGTAGATACCGCGGTGGTGGCCCTACCCGACGTGCAGCGCGCGGCAGGCCACGATATCGTTCTGCAGCTTGACCCTCCCGCCGAGCACGTGATCTCCGCCGTGGTGATGGACCAGGGCGATCCGGGCGCCTTGCCCATCGTGCCTGCGCTGTCGCCAGTGAAGGAGTTCAGCGTTTCTGTGTCCACCACGGGGACTAATGACGGCGATTTCCGCGAAGTCCTGCGTACCGTGTTGCCACAGGGTGCGGGTCCCCGCCGTTTTGCGCTGCCGGAAGGCACCCGCGCGCGGTACACCCGTTTGCGCCTGCTGAGTGCCTACCACGCTGACCGCAAACACTGGACGTTGGGCGAGTTTCAGGTTCTGGATGCGAGCGGAGCGAACCTGGCAGGAAGTCACGCGGCTGACCGCACCAAGAGCGGCGCGGAACTCATGCGCGGTTCGCCGGGCATCTCCGCGACGCGCACCTGGAGTGTGCACAATATCCACAACGGCGAAGCGAACGGGCCGCGAGGGATGTATGCCACCGGCGGACCGCCGCCATTTCAGATTCCAGATGCCGTGCAGGTGGTGAACATCACCAGCAAGGTAGACCGCGAGGGCCGCCTGCGCTGGAATGACGCGCCCGCTGGCAAATGGACCATCCTGCGCTACGTGGTGATGAACACGGGTGAGCGTCTGAAGGTGCCCAGCCCGAATTCCGATGGGTGGGCGACTGATCACCTAAGCGCGCCCGCTACGGATGCCCACATGAACTATGTGATTGCGCGGTTGCGCGAAACCTTCGGCAACGTTCAATCCAGCGGACTGCGCAACCTCTACTTGGCCAGCTATGAGGTGGTAGGCCCGGTGTGGTCCCCTGGTTTCCTGGCGGACTTTCAGCGCCTGCGCGGCTATGACATGACGCCCTATCTGCCGGTGGTATTTGGCGCGCAGGTGGGGGATGAAGCAACCACGGAGCGTTTCCTGTTCGACTATCGCAAGACCCTCAGTGATGTGCTGATTAGCGCCTATTACCGCGCTGCCAGTGCGGCTTCCAATCAGGCGGGCCTGGGCATCAAGTCAGAGGCGGGCGGGCCGGGACCACCCATCCACAACGTGCCTGTGGATGCCCTGCTGGCCAATAGCGCGGTGGATGAGATTCAGGGCGAGTTCTGGCCCTTCCGTCCCACGGCGGACAACCTTTGGGTGGTGAAAGAAACGGCCTCAGCCGGTCACCTTTACGGCAAGCCGCGTGTCCACATGGAGGCCTTCACCTCCACGGATCATTGGCGCGAAGGGCCGCAGGACCTGAAGCCCAGCGCGGACCGCGTATTCACCGAGGGCGGGAACCACATGGTGTGGCACACGTGGTCACATGCTCCGCCTGATTCCGGAAAACCGGGCTGGGTATATGGCGCGGGCAGCCACGTAAACCGCAATGTTACCTGGTGGTCGAAGATCAAGCCCTTCGTGAGTTATCTTTCGCGATCGTCCTATATGCTGCAGCGAGGCCAGTTTGTGGGCGATGCGCTGTATTACTACGGCGACGGCGGCTACAAGTTTGTGCTGCCGCGGAAGGTGAAGCCCGAGCTTGGGCCTGGTTACGACTACGACTACATCAATTCGGACGGCATCCTGAACCGGCTTCAGGTGAAGGACGGGCGCTTTGTGTATCCCGATGGCAGCAGCTACGCCGTTTTGGTGATGCCCGATAGTGAGGCGGCCGACCCGGAAGTGCTCGCAAAAATCGATGCACTGGTGAAGGCGGGAGGCACGGTAATTGGCGCCAGCCCAAAGCGCGCCGAGGGCCTGTCGAACTATCCCGCCAGCGACGAACGCGTTCGCAGTCTGGCGTCGCAGATGTGGGCTGGACTCACCGGCCAGGGCGTCACCAGCCGCGTGCATGGGAGCGGCAAGGTGGTGTGGGGCCAGACCCCGCGCGAGGTGCTCACGTCCATGGGTATCGGTCCGGACGTGACCGCACCCGCGACCATCGACTTCATCCACCGTCGCGACCGCAATGCGGAAATCTACTTCCTACGGAACCTTACCCATGAGCAGGTGGCAGCCACTGTGACGTTTCGGATTGATGGCAAGACACCCGAACTGTGGGACCCGGTGACGGGCGAGATTGGGCCAGCGTTCGGAGCGCGACAAGTGGCCAAGGGACAGTTGGCAGTGCCGGTGGAGTTGGCCGGGAACGGTTCCGTTTTCGTCGTATTCCGGCGTAACGGCACTACCTTTGCGCCGATGCCGGAAGCTCCCACAGGCCTGCCCACGCCGATCGACATTTCCAGCAACTGGACGGTGGATTTTGAGAACGGCCCCAGCGGCGTTGCCTTCCGGGAACTGCGTTCCTGGAGCGAACGCGAGGAAGCAGCCATTCGAAGCTTTGCCGGCAATGGACGCTATCGAACCACCTTCCAGGTTCCGTCTGGCTGGCGAAACAACACAACGAAGGCGGAGATTGACCTTGGGAAGCTTTCCACTATCGGTGAAGTTTGGCTGAACGGAAAACCTCTGGGCATCACCTGGACGCAGCCTTTCCGGCTGGACGCCACGGCGGCATTGCGCGATGGCGAAAACGAACTGGTGGTGGAGATCACGAATACTTGGCACAACCGCCTGGTGGCCGACGCGAAGCTACCTGCATCTGAACGCAGCACACGCACGAATGTCACCACAACCATGGGGGTTCCTTTTGCCCAGGCGGAACTGATTCCCAGTGGGCTCTTCGGGCCGGTGAAGTTAGTCGCGACCGCTCCTCGCTGACCACTGGCGCGGACGCACGGAGGAATCGCGGTATAGTCTCTGGGTTTCCTATCGCTTTGCGCAGGAGGCCCTTGTGGCGCGTAGTGTCCTCGGAATGTTCAATCCATGAGTTTGGGCGATGTCTACAAATCGCCATCAATCGGCCTTATTTATCGTAACCACGGGAAATACCAGCGACAACGTGTGCAGCCTCGACGGATGCTGCTACGCTCGGTTCAACATCAGACACCACAATACAACTTAATTCGTCTCCTATGCTTCTCTTGCGAATACGAGCAAACGCATGAGTGAGAGCGCTGCAGGCGACATCACTGCGCCCCGGGACTTGCAAAGAGGCAACTTGTCCTTGATCGTATTCCGTGCGGTCTTTGCAGAAGCAGCGATTGGGGGTGACCGGGTCTGTGGTGCTGTACTCCGCTTTGGTCACCCTACTTAGGGTGGAGGTGGTCGCATTCGCCAAGTTGGGCGAAGGCGACGTGGACTCGCTGGCGCGAGGCAATTTTGATTTTGGCGTTGCGCGCGGTTGTTGGACGGGGCGGCTGGGTGGCGCGGAAGAGTGGGGTGGGACGGCGGGGCCTGGTAATGCTTCCGTTGGGATGGTAGCGGGCAGCAAGGGGCGGAAGCGGTGCCTGGGCGGGGTGGG
>JALOKO010000216.1 GCA_025456495.1 Bryobacterales bacterium
TGTCGCGGAAGAACATCCTGATGCGCGACCGCTACACCTGCCAGTATTGCGGGGCGTCGGGGAGCACCGCGAACCTAACGCTGGACCATGTCATTCCGCGGTCGCGGGGGGGCGGATCCTCGTGGGAAAACCTCACCACCTGCTGCCACTCCTGCAACAACCGGAAAGGCAACCGGACTCCGGACGAGGCGGGCATGAAGCTGGCGCGGGCGCCACGCCCGTTCACGCTGCACACCAGCCGACACCTGATGCGCCTGCTGGGACGGGGCGTGCAGGAATGGCGGAAGTACCTCTTCTTCTAGGCGCGTCGAGGGCGCGCTTGGCCGACAGCGCCCGGTGTGTCGGCCGAGACAGCGCCGGTGGGGCCTGCACGGGTGGCGCCTGCGCAAGTGGTACGCTGCGCGGCTGGGGGGCCTGGGCGAATGGGGCTTTGGCGAAATCTGCCTGGGCGAAATCTGCCTGGGCGAATGGGGCCTGGGCAGTGAATGGAGGCCGGGTTAGGGCCGCGCCGTCGACAGATTGTCCTGGCTACCCGGCCTTGTCCTGGCTACCCGGCCTTGTCCTGGCTACCCGGCCGCGGCCGGAGGGGGCGTTGGCTTGGCATCCGCTTTGGGTTTCTCACTCTTGGGTTTCTCAGTCTTCACCGGGCTGAGAATCATCAGGGCCATGCGCCCTTCCATGCGGATGCCGCCCTCAACCTGACCCACCTCGGCCAAGTCCTTGGACAAGCGCTCAAGAACACGACGCCCCAGGTCAGTGTGGGCGATTTCCCGGCCTCGGAACTGGACGACAGCCTTCACGCGATTGCCTTCCCCCAGGAAGCGCTCAGCGTGCTTCTTCTTGAATTCGTAATCGTGGTCATCGGTGTTGGGGCGAAACTTCACTTCCTTCACCAGGATGACGTGCTGCTTCTTCTTGGCCTCGTTCTTCTTCTTCTTTTCCTCATACTGCCACTGGCCATAATCCATCGCCTTGGCGACAGGGGGCTGTGCAGTGGGAGCAATGACAATCAGGTCAAGACCAAGATCCTTGGCGCGTGCGATGGCCTCTGGAGTGGGCATCACAGCATTGGAACCATCCGGGAAAACCGCGCGCACTTCCCGGAAACGGATGGCTTCGTTCACATTTTCGCGAACGCGTGGGCGGCGGACGAACGGGCGTGGTGGTCGCATAGGGCTAGTGGCCGACGAAGACGCCAGCGGGATATTCCTCCTCAGAATTCAAGGGAACAAAATAGGTTGGTCTGCACGGATAGGAGCCGGGATGGCTTCCGGATCGCCAGGGAAGGCTGGCCCGGCAAGGGACCGTCCCCCCGGAAGCGTGCTGTTGATCGGCAACCTTCAGCATGCCAGATGCGCTGTAGCCAAGCCGGGAAGTGGCGACGCAACCCGGCTGAAGCGGACGAAGTGAGAGTCCGCAGACGAGCCGGAGAGAGATGGAGAGGCGATAGCAAGCATGCTTGCCCTAAAAGTGTATCACAGCAAGGCGCATAGAAATTCGCCGCGCCAGGGATAGGGCGATGCCGGTGTAAACCAGCAACGCGCCGCCGGCAGAGGCAATTCCGGCAATCGTCTGCCCCAGCAGGCCGTAATACTCGCCGGTATGGACGAAGCGCATCCAGAGGCGGGCCCTGCGCCCAGCGCTCATGCTGTCGAAGGGCTCCCAGCCAACCAGTTCGCCGGTAGCTTGGGCCACACTCAGGGTTCCCCGGTGCTGCGGCTGGCCGGCGGTTCCGCGGGCGACACTGAAGGCCAGTGGATCGTTCGCCGTCTTTGGCAAGGACACGGATATGGTCCGCCAATCGGCCATCTGACGGGATGCCTGCGCAAAGCCGCCATCCAAGCCTGTCGGCCACTGCTGCAACGCGGGGGCGGCTGGTCTGGCGGGGGCGGCTGGCCGGGAGTTTGGCTGGCCTCCACCGGGGGCGGCCGCGGTTGCCGTGGCGCCGGACCCGTCCAGGCTGTCCACCAGCAGTTTCGACGCCCAGGGGTAGGAGATGAACACCGCCGAGAACACCACGAAGAACAACGGAATCGCACACCAGAAACCAGCCGCGTTATGCCAGTTGAAGTCGCGCGCCTTGCCGCGCAACCCTCCGCGAAACCAGAGGATTGGCCGAAGATGCGTCCAGGTGAGCGCCTTGGGCCACCACAAATACAGTCCCGAGAGAACCAGGAACAGGAAGACGAGGTTCGCCGCGCCGGTGATCGCGCGGGCGTTGGCTCTGCCGTCGCCGGAAACCGCCAGCCAGCGGTGCCACTCGCGCATGTCGGCCATGAACTTACGCATTTGCGGACGGCCTTCCCCCAGCACCGCACCTGTGTAGGGATCCATGTAGACGATGGGGTTTCGGCCGTACTGGAGGGCCACCGGCATGGCGGGGTCGCTTTCCACCACCAGGCCCGATGGTGGGGCTTTACCCGCTTCGGCGGCCTTGGTGAGCAACGCGCTTAACGGCAACCGGTCTGGCGCCGACGGCGTCGTCGGGAGCCGGAATTCCCGGTCCCACCAGGCAATCATCTGCTTCTCGTAGGTCAGCAGTACGCCCGTCACGCTCATGAGCAGAATCAGCAATCCGGCTAAGAGGCCCCCAACCAGGTGGGTCCAAAACAGAATACGACGAACCAGTTTCATGCGCCCCCCATCTGAATGCTGCGGCAACGCTTCGCGGCAATTGCAAACGGCTTTCGAGTGCAACCGGGATGCTGTCTCCACCCGGAAGTCCGTGCGCCCGCCAAAGGGCAGAATCGCCGTGGATATGGGAATTCTGTAGGCATTCGAGACGCGTGGAACGAACTCCGGCCATTTTAGTCCGTTATGCAAACCGCTGTCAACAGGGCGGCCGAAGAAAGGCGCCTGGGTGTGCGTCGTCGCAATCGGCAGTCAACTGTAACCGGGGTTAGCCGCCGTTGCGTATGTTATTCTGAACAGGAAAGATGTTGCCCTAGGGCGACGTTTTTCCTGATAGCTCCTTCCCAAGTGGTACTCTCTTCTCCCGGATGGCATCGAGTTTGCAGATTCCCTCAGCGGATAGGCAGAAATGGCCGAAACGAAAGGGAAAGGCGCGTCGGTCAATCCGATGGGTGTGGACTGGCGGCAATCACGGCGGGGGGTGGGTGAGTTTCCGCAAGGCCGTCGTGGATGTTGGTTGTCGGGGAAGTTTGGACTGGAATTGTTGAAGGCGGGTGAAGTACGCACGCATGTGGACACGTAGGCAATGGTTGGAGCAGCTATGGATGGCAACCGGTGTATGCGCGGCGGCACCGTGGTTGGCGTTGGGGGGCCCAGCAAAGGCAGGCACTGACCGTCCTTTGTTCGTGGAAAAACTCCTGGCCCGCTTCCCGGCCCCGGAGAGCGACCACGAGCTTTGCTATCGCGCCGACGTCACTATCCAGATTCTGAAGGTGCCGTTGTTCCGGCGACGCGGCGTGGGTGGCGCCGTTGCCAATGTCAGGGAGTACCGGAAGGACTCTGAGCATGCGCTGGGAATTTCCTTCCTTGCCGGTTCCAACCCCAAGGAGGCAGGGGGCGTCAATCGCTTCGGCTACATCGAAGAAGTGGTGGTGGAACAGCAGTCTGTTCCGCGCGAAGCTGCCTACTTTGGCGTGATGACGTCGTCGCCGGAAGAGAACTTTGATAGCGCCCGGCGCGCATTGGGGGAGTCTGGCAAGAAAGACGCCTTCTATTCAGCGATTGACGGCTATTTGAAGGCTTCCGAAAGCATCAGCACCGAGGCTGCGTTCCGGTCTTCGGGGGCCTACACCTGGGGCTCTCACCCGCCGTTGAACGAATTGATGAAGACGGCGCTGCGCGACCAGGGCAGCAAGGTGAAGGAAAAGGCGGAAGCCGACGCACGGTGGGAGATTCCGGTCACGTTCCTGTACGCGGTGGCGCGCAGCCTGCGCCAGCCGCATGAACGCAATACCTTGCGTTACATCTACCACGGTCACGAGTTTGAACTGACCACCTGGGAACAGTCTGACCCGATTGCCGGCAAGGAGTTTGCTGAGCGGAACCTGGTGGCGTCGGCCGGGGATGTCATGCGCGTGGAAGGCCGCAGCAAGCAGTTGGACGATGGCAAGAAGGCCGCGTTCACGTTGTGGAAAAATACCCGGGACCGGTCAGGATTACCCCTGCGTTTTGAGTTTCGTCCGAAGAGCTACCTGAAGCTTTGCTTTGAGGCTGACCCGTCGGTAAAGCCCCCGGCGACAGCATCCTGGCGCACATCGCAGCAAGCGCCGCTGGGCGAGTAGTGGCCATCTTTGTCGTTGGGAACGGCCGTGGCCGGTGCGCGAGAGCAAGCCGCCGGCAGTACGCCCGGCAGTAGGCCCGGCAGTAGTCCTGTTCCCGGCAATCAGGCTGCTTTGCGAGCCAGCACCGCGTCCAGCACCTGCCCCGTCACTCGTCCTTCCACCGCGTGGAACCCCTCGCTTTCAAACAGCGCCCGGTACTCGTCCAGGTTCCGTTCCTTGCCCTCGGTGCAAGCCAGCATGTTCAGCGATTGCAGCAGCGCATAGGTGGGCCCGGTCTTGTCGTCCCACAACAGCATCTCAGCCAACAGAACGGCGCCGCCCACGGGTAGTGCATCGCGCATCTTCCGCAACAGCAAGCGGATCTTCGCCTCGCCCCAATCATGAAGGATGCGCCCCAGGCAGTAGAGGTCAGCGGGCGGAAGGGGATCGTGGAAAAAATCACCACCGACAGTGCGAATGCGGTCGTGCGCGGAGGAACGCCGCAGATAGCCTTCCGTCACCGGAATCACCGTGGGCAGATCAAACACGATCCCCTGCATGTGCGGATGCGCTTCACAGATGGCGGCTGCCAGGTGGCCGGTGCCACCCCCCAGGTCCGCCACCATCTGATGAGCGCTGAGGTCAAAGGCCCGCGCGACGGCGGGACTGCTTAACAGGCCCATGCCGTGCATCCCCGCCAGAAAGGTGCGCTTGGCGTTCTCTGTCTGGAAAAAGTACTCGAACAGATCCACCTGCTGGCCAAAGGTCTGCGCCCATCGGGGGGTGCCCTCGGTGATGGCCTCCTCCAGATTTCCCCATAGTTTCCAGGTCACGCGATTGGAATACAGCATGTAGCCCGACAGCGTGTGCGCGGAATCTCTTACCAGATAGGCGCTGGCGAGTGGCGTATTGCGGTACACGCCGTCGTGCTTGGACAGCAATCCCAACGACGCACAGGCATCCAGCAGCCGTTCGGCGCCGTCGGGGCTGAGGTGCAAACGCTGCGCGCAGGCGCTGGCGGCGAGCGCCTCGCTTTCCAGCAGGTCAAAGACGCCAATCTCCAATGCCGCGAATACGGCTTTGGAGATCCGGAGTCCGTCAATGATCGACAACACCGGTGAGGGGTCAGGCAACAAGGGAGGAATCACATCCGCCATGGATTCAGGGTAGCGGACTTTGGCGTCCTGCTTGCAGCCCACCCGGAATCACTTCCAGGATGGGGATGCAACGGCGGTGTCCGCGATGCAACGGCGCTGTCCGCGATGCAACGGCCGTACCCAGCGGCGGGAGCAACACTACCAGCCGGTACGATCGCGCAAGCGCTGGATGTGGGCCACGTGATGCGTGCCGTGCCAGGCGTAGAGGGCCGTATAGCGCTCCAACGTTCCCTTGCCGTTCACCGGATGCACCAGCGTGCGCGTGAAGTCCTCGGGCTGCATGGCCGCCAGCAATGCAGCCCAGCGGGCGTGGAGCGCTGACAGTAGCTGAACCGAAACGGTTACCGGCATAGAACGCGAATCCGCCAACTCTGCCCAGGCCTTCTCGTCGTAGCCCTTGATGGAGGGTTCCTGTTCGGTGAGCGCGAGGCGGAAGCGCATGTAGGCGTTCATGTGGCTATCGGCGATGTGGTGTACCAGTTGCCGCACGGTCCAACCATCGGGCCGGTAGGGGGTATCCACCTGCTGCTCATCCAACCCAGCCAGCACCGTTTCCAGCGCGGCGGGCAAACCGGCGATGGCGTCGATGGCTGATTGACGGTTTGCCGCGGCGGTAGTTTCATCGAATGCGAAACGACCAATGGGGTAACTCAATGAATTGTCCATGAAATCACCATAGCGCACCCATGGACATGATCCAGATCCAGCGTTGGTTTCGCTTCTAAAGACATGAAGAACGCTTCATTCTGTACGTACATTGGTTTCGCGTTGATGACACTATGTCTCATCGCAATGAGGTCATCTGCACAGGAGCCCGCAATCTATGTAAACGGGAAGCCGTTGGACGACAACGAAAAGATCATCATGCGGTTGCTGGAAGCCGCCTACCAGACGCCATGCCCGCCGGGGCGCTACTGGTATGACCGTGCCACCGGGATGTTCGGCGTGGAGGGGGAAGGGATGCGGGCGACCATCCATTCCAACCTCCCGTTAGGTGGACCCTTGAAGGCGAACGCTTCGGCCACGGGAAGCACGACGGGCACCGGCACGTATATCAACGGCCGCGAGCTTCACCTGAACGAAGTGCGCAGCCTAAGCACGTGCGTCACCGTTCCCAAAGGACGTTTCTGGATGGACGCAAACGGTAACGTAGGCGAAGTGGGTGGACGCGACCTGGGCAACCTGATTATGATGTGCCAGCAGACCATGGCAGCGCGAGCCGCCGCCGGAGGCGCCACGCGCAACCAAAGCGCAGGCAGGACGGGAACGGCGCAAGGCAGCAACAGCGGGTCCCGGAACACAAACTCGGGGCAAAATGGATCCCGCGCCTTGGGACGACCCGGCAATCGCGGTTGGTATGGCAGCGTCAGCGGTGGCGGTGGTACGGTTGGGGCCATCTTTTCGGATGGCACCGGAGTCACTTGCGGCCCAGATGGCGGCTGCATCTACTAACGACGCAGCGGAGCGGGTGATCGCACCAGGAACAGTGAAGGCACCGAAGGACAGCCAGCGGCAAGGGAGATCATGGCGCTGGCTGGCCTTCGGTGCCGCTGAGTTGTAACGCCAAGTTGCCTTGCGCGTCGCGGCCCACGGTCCCGTTCAAGTGGGGAGACTCAATGATTGCCCCACCCGGCCCGGTGCGGCCGCCTACGCAGCGCCAGGCAAGCTGCACCCAAATCTCCAGGCTGGCGCCATCACGCTGAATACGCACGGGGTCTCCGTAGCGAATCCGATAGCCTTCGGCGTCGGCGGCGCCGGGCAGTTCGCCCACCAGACTGCATACCGGCCAGCCACCCCCCATCAGCACGAAAGGCTGGTTCAGCGAGGGGCGGAAGCGACGGTCACGCACCACAATGCGCGACTGACCGGGCTCGCCGATGTTGGCTTGCCATGTGTAGGTATGGGGATCGTCACTTTCGATGCGATCCAGCGTGCTTAAGAGCAGATCATCACTGTTCGGGTGGAAATGCACCAGCACCTGGCGCTCCACTTTGCGCACGCCCAATTGCCGGTACTGCTCACCGCCTTCCATCGCAATCAGCGCGCCTTGAGGGAAGAACAGCACCTTGCTCATCAGACCGCCATCCCGCACGCCGCCCTTGTCGCGCGCATGCCGTCCATCTACCAGCAGGGTGCTGAAATGCTGCGGCGCCGTCTCTTTGCCGGGGCCTCCCAACCAGGTCTCGCCGTGCGCCAGCACATGTACGCTGAGCGCTTCGGGCTGGTCCCAGGCATGCGAGTGATGGCGCAAGTCGGCATGCACCGCCACCTGGACATCGCCCTGATTTCGCCAGCGATTGCGCAGCAGCACCTGCCCGGCGGATCCGGTGATGCCCGAGGGGAAGATGCCCGTGGGGTCCTGCTCGCGCACATCCGACGGGTACAGCAGCATCGCCCACACCTGCCCATCGCGACGAGGATCAAAGCGCCAGGCGACATCGCCCGTGGACGTGGCGCCCAGATGCCGGTTGTACCACCAGAGGAAGTACGGGAGTTGATCCTGTGGCGCGAAAGCCAGCAGCAGACTGGCCCAGCCTTCGTCGCCGATGGCGGGGCCGCCGACGCCGGACATCAGCCAGGCCCGCGCCGCCGAGGCCGATACGGAGGAGAAGGATCCGGCGTACATCGCCTGCCGCCACCAGGCATGCCGCGCAGCCTCTTCCTCCAGGTCTGTGTCGCCCACGTCGCGCAATGCCAGCAGGGCACGCAAGAGGAAGATACC
>JALOKO010000217.1 GCA_025456495.1 Bryobacterales bacterium
CTTGCCGGTGCCCAGGTCATAGATCAACGATTCCAGGCTGGCTTCCGGTTTGCGCGAGAACACGACGAAGAGCTTTTCCTCGCCCGCCTGTTCATCGAAGGTGAACACATATCCGGCCGGGATGGTGGTCACCTTGCCTGCGGCGATGTAGTTCCTGCCGCCATCGACATCCGGCGAGGGGAATAGGGGCTTCCAGGCCCCGCTTGAGCCCCGGGTGACGATGTAGAGGTAGCCAGGCTCATTGGCCTCCACGGCTACCTGGATGCGGTCACCAGAGCGGAAGACCGTATCCACGGGCACTTCCTGGGCATTGGCGCCCACGCGCTTGATGATGGTGTAGCGCAGCCCCAGCGGCTTCAGGTCAGCCGGCAGATAGCCCGCCCGCAGCAGTTGCGATTCGCTCTGGTTGCGGGCGATTTCCGCCGGGGGCGCCTTTTGCTTTTCGATCTTGCGCGCCACCTCCACCGGAGCGGGGCGTCGCGGCGCGTTCGCCTGTGACGGCCGGGAAGGGGTGGCTGCTTTGGCCATGGTTGCTTGCTTGGCGGCAGGCACGAAGAACAACTCGCGCGCCGTCAGCCGTTCCGCGGGCGGCAGTCCTTGTGCAAGGGCCAAACTGGCCAAGCCAGCCAACATCAGCGAAATTCTCAACGTCTTGCTCATCTTCGGTTTCCTTAATCCGTGGGAAGGCGATCCTGGTTGCAGCAGGCGGGAAAGGTCCACTGTGCCTGCCGATGGGACGCACCGGGCGCTACCAGCGTTGCTCCCCGGCTCGCCACGCGCTTCCTGGCGTCTTAACCTCCATCACCCAGCGAGAAGGGAAAAAACGCGATCACCTTGTGCCCTCATTCTATCTCTGCGATTTCCAGGGGGGAAGCGGATCTTGTGCCTAGTACTATGTTGCGGAAATCGGCTGAGCGACCATTATTGCGGCGGCGCGGGTGGCGCTTGACGTGGGCTGGCTGCCAGGGAAGAGGGCTGCCGGAGCCCGGTTTCGGCCAGCCATTGGACGGCCTGCCGGGTGAGTTGGGCGTCATCACCCAGGGTGCCTTGCAGCCGGGAGTGCGCCGTTCGCAGCAGTACCGCTGCGTCCTCTTTTCGCCCCTGCCGCAGCAGGCTGGCGCCCAACACGCTTTGCACTTCGGCAATCTCCCAGTGCCCGGCGGGGAGCTTGGCTTGCCGGATGGCAAGGGCGCGTTGCAACAGGTCCTCAGCGGCGGCGGGGTTCCCTAGCTTCAATTGGCAGTACCCCATCCCCAGCAGCGGCACACTCACTGCCGGATGGTCAGCGCCCAGCCGGGCCTGACGAATGGCATAGGATTCCTCGTGCAGCTTCTGTGCTTCCCGGTAACGATCCTGATCTCGCAACAGAATTCCCAGTCCATCCAGGGCTACTGCAACCAGCGGATGATCCTCGCCCTGCACCTTGCGGCGGATGGCCAGCGATTGCCGGAGGTGCCGCTCGGCAAGCTCCCACTCCTGCTTTGCTCCGTAGGATCTACCTAGATTGTTGAGGGTATCGGCGACATCGCGGGTTTCTTCGCCCACCACGCGACGTTGCCGTTCCAGCGCGTCCTGGTAAATGACGATGGCGCCGTCGAAGTCTCGCTGCTGGAAGCGCACGACGCCGAGGTTGTTCAGGATGCGCATTGTCGAAAGATGATCGGGGCCGCTTACCTTGGTGCGAATCCGCAGCGCCTCCACAAAGTTACGCTCGGCCGTCGGATAGTCCCCAAGGGAATAGGCCACCGTGGCGCGGTTGTTCAGCACATTGCCCAGCGAGGGATGGTCCTCTCCTAACACCTTCCGATAGATGCGGATGGCGTTGTCCATGGCCGCAGCGGCCTCAGGGAAACGTCCCTGGTCGCGGAGGGCGATGCCGATGGCGCTCCAGTCCACCCCTACCTCGGGATGCTCTTCGCCGTAGATCTGACGGGACAACACAAGGCTCTGCCGCGCGGTCTGCTCTGCATCCACGTGATTTCCTTTCCGGGCATGATAGCCGGAGAGGGCCAGGGTGGCGTCACGCAAGATGCGGCGCCGCTCGGGCAACTGCTTACGGCTGAGCGACTGTGACTGCTCAAAGGCGTCGCGGGCCTCAGTGTACGCCGACCGCGATAGCGCCAGGATTCCCCGGTCCACTAGTGCCGCCGCCAGTTCGGTTTCGCCTTTCACGCCTTGGGACTGGAATACGGCGATCGCCTGCCGCATGAAGTCATGGGCAGCGGAGTAGTCGCCCCTAGTTTCCAGCATCTTCGACTGGCTAAGGAGGCTGCGTGCGGTTTCCAGATGCTGGTTGCCGAACAAACGGCGCCGGGTGGCAAGCGCCTCCTGGATGAGGGGTTCGGCCGCGGCGGAATCGCCCAGGGCCAGAAAGGCGCGTCCAATGGCGTTCTGCAATCGCGCCTGAATGGCGGGTTGGTCGCTGAGTTCGTGCTGCACGCGCCGCGCCCCACGCTGCAGTAGACGCGCTGCGCTGACGTTGCGCTCAGTGGCGGTCATCGGGTCAGCTGAGCGAAACAGCTCTTCCAGGAAGCGGGCTGCCGCTTCCGAGGAGGCCGCCTCATCCCGGGCTCGCGACGCCTCCTCAATCGCCAGCAATTCGGCGCTTGTGGCGCGCGTGCTGTAGTCCTGGGCGATGCGTTCGTTGCGTTCTGCCTCAGTGCGTTGACGCTCCGCAATCTGCCGCGCGGTTTCGGCTTCCCGCAGCGCGGCAACGGCCCGGTCGCGCTGCGCCGCCGTCTGACGAGCCTGGAAATCCAATCCCCAAAGGCCGCTGCTTACCACCAGCGCAAAGGCGGCGGCAACAGGGAGGAAGGCCTTGTGCCGTCGAAGAAAACGCGAGGCGTTGTACTGCCAGGTGCGATTCCGCGCCAGAACCGGATAGCAGTGGAGATGGCGTTCTATGTCGGCCGCCAGATGCTCCACCGACGCATAACGGTCAGCCGGCTGCTTGCGCATCGCCTTCAGGACGATGGCGTCCAGGTCGCGCGAAAGGCCGGGGGCCAACGCGCTGGGACGCAGGGGTTCGTCCTCGCAAATCGCCTTCTGCAGGGTGTAGCTTTCTGACTCCGTGCTCTGGAACGGGCGCGTCTTGGTGAGCAGTTCGTACAGCAGCACGCCCAGGGAGTACACGTCGCTGGCCGTCGTAATGGCCTTGCCGCGAATCTGCTCCGGGCTGGCATAGGCGGGTGTCATCATGCGCGCGGCCGCCTCGGTGCGCACGGGGTCAACGCCCGCCGCCGCGGCGTCCAACAGCTTTGCAATGCCGAAGTCCAGCAGTTTGGGCTCGCCCTGTGGAGTCACCAACAAGTTGCCGGGCTTGATGTCCCGATGGACCACCAGATTCTGGTGCGCGAAATAGACCGCGGCGCAGGCCTTGCAGAACAGCCGCAGCCGCTCAGCAACTGGCAGTTTCAGGCGCTGGCAATATGCGGTGATGGGCTCACCGTTGACATATTCCATCACCAGGTAGGGGGTGCCGTCCGGACTATTGCCGCCATCCAGAACCTGGGCAATGTTGGGGTGGTGCAGGTTGGCCAGAATCTGGCGTTCAGCGCGAAAGCGGGCCAGCAGCGTGCGGTCCGCTTGGCAGCGTGTGGCTAGCTTCAGCGCCACCTGCAGGCGAAACTCTCCGTGACGCTCAGCCAGATACACCGTGCCCATGCCGCCCTGGCCCAGTTCGCCAAGGATGCGATACGGCCCAATCGTGGTGGGTGCTGAGGGGTGTACCAGCAGCGCCGCCTCACTGGAAATGACGTTGCGAATGGCCGTGTCGTCCTCAGCGGCTTCCGCCAGCAGCGCCTCTACCTCCTGGCGGATCTCCACTTCGTTGGCGCCGCAATTGGCGCGCAGAAAGGCGTCGCGTTCCGTTGGCGGTTTGGCCAGTGCTTCCTCAAACAGTGCGCGCATGCGCTGCCAGTGTGCGGTTGCCATGGATCCCCTGAAATCCTGCAGTGCGGCCGTCATCGGTTGAGGCAAGCAACCAAGCTCAAACCAAGTCAGCCTCGGGGCTGAACTGGGGCGCACTTGCCTTAGCCCTGCCGTGAGCCTGCCCGGCTGCCATCCTCGCTTACCCTAGAAATACCCGGAGACGCACGCAATGCTGTCATCATACCTGGATTCGGTGTGCGTATCCGCAGTTGCGGCGCCTGCGCACGAGCCCTTCCGGGCATCGGACAAGCCGTTCCGGGCAGTGGACTATCTGGAAATGCGTCAACCGCCACAGGAAACCGTCACCGGTTTATTGCACGCCTGGCGCCATGGCGACGCCCAGGCCCTGGAATCGCTGCTGCCGCTGATCTACGATCAACTGCACCGGATCGCCAGCCATGCCTTCGCGCGGGAGTCCAACCAGGTCACGTTGCAGCCAACGGCGCTCATCAATGAGCTGTTCGTACGCATGTTGAAGAGCGACATCCGGGTGGAGAACCGGGTCCACTTTTTCGCGATCTGCGCGCGGGTGATGCGCGCCATTCTGGTGGACCATGCGCGGTTACGTAATCGCGCCAAGCGGGGCGGGGAATTCACGCGGGTGACCCTGCACGTTGACCCAGCCGCAGCCAGCACCGGGCTTGAGTTTGAGGAACTCAACCAAGTGCTAGACCGCCTGAAGGACAACGATCCACGCCTGCTGGAGGTGGTGGAGATGCACTACTTCGGCGGCCTGACGCACGAGGAGATCGCCAGCGCCCTCACGGTCTCACCCGCAACCGTCTACCGCGATCTGAAACTGGCCAAAGCCTGGATCCGCAAGGAGCTGAAACTGGCTGCTAAATCCAGCGTGCCGCTGCTAAGGGAAGAAGAGACTTAGCGGATTCGCCTCCACCCCATCCACCACCAGGCGCAGTTCCACAGTTCCCCGGCCACTCAATTCGCCGGGCAGCTCCACATTCACTTGATCTAAGCCCGCGAAACTACTGTGTGCTCCGGCGAAGGTGACGGGAGCCGACGCATTCCCCACCGTCGCAACCGCGCCCTGCAGGCTGCTGCGTCCGCGGATGCCCGTGCCGAAGAGTTCCAAAAACAGCCGCTCGCCCGCCGCAAGTGGCGCGATGGGTGTGGGCCGGTAGCGTTGGGCGCTCTCGTCCCACTCCGCCGCTGCTTGCAGGTGACGGTCACCCCCGGGGCCGATCCGCAACAGCCACGCGGCAGGCGCACCGGCCCCATCCCCGTTTGCGGCGAACAAGCCCGGCCGCACCGCAGCCACCTGTACGGCGGTCTCCCTGCGGCCGCTGTGTGGCGAATGCACGGTAAGTGTGGCAGCGCCCACGGCCAGCCCGCTGGGAAGCACGTAGTTCACCTGCCCGGGCGAGACGAACAGCAACCCGCAGTCCGCAAGTCGGCCAGCAGAGTCTCTCACCTGCACGCGCACTTCACCCAACTCAGTGGGTAGGGGCTGCTGGGTGGCGCTCATGACGTCCTGAGACAACTGCGCGCCAAAGGCGGAGACGATCATTGCGGCAGTGACCGGACCGGCCTGGAAGCTGGCCGCGGACACATGCGCCACGGGTCCCGCGGCTTCCTCCTCTGCCAGCAGATGCTCCCACACTGGACGATAGACCGGACGCCCATCCGGCAGGCGGTCCAGCCTGGCATCCGTCACAATGGCCCCGTGATGGTTGCCGCTGGTGGCCGCGCGATTGCTGTAAAGAGAGTGCGAACGATAGGGTGGCGGGCCGTCCTCTACCCGTTGCGGCGCGCCGTACACATCCATGCCCAGCGCGGGCCAGATGTGCGTCAGCAGCGTGCTGAAGCGAACGAACTCGTCGGCCTCATGGGTGAAGGCGCGGAAGGCCGCAGGCGGCGTGGCCGAGGGTGCGGTTATCCAGTTGGCCGGCCGCTGCAGCAGGCCGCTCCAGTCCATCGCCGCGAACATCAACACCCGGCGTACCCGGCGTGTCTTTCCCAGGATGCCGGCATGGCCGCCCCCCTGCGAGTGGCCTGCCAGCACGGTTCGTGCCCATGTAATCTGACTGCCGTCCAGGTACTGCTGCCATCCATCGCCGGGGTGATCTGCCTGCAGCCGCAGCAGCAGCTTCCGTAGACGATTCTCAATCGAGTTGGCGCGACTGACGTCCACCAGTGGCGATCGGTCGATGCCGTCAATCACCTCCATGCGCGCATCGCCGTAGCAATCCAGGTTGCGGTTCAAGCCGCCGCACAGCGTGTTGATGGCATCGGGATTCTTGTAGCTCAGCCCGATGGCGTGATAGCCCAGTTCCGCTGCCGTGCGGACAATCTCCCGGTAATCCAGGGGCCTGCCGCCCGTGCCGGCGAAGAAGACAAACAGCTCACCGCGGGCCGCCCCCTGCGGGTCCGCAGCATCCTGGCGCCTCCAGGCCACGAAGTGGGGAGACAGGAACTCGCGGATTTCAGGGTCGGTGCTGTCGGGCGCAACAAACTGCTCCCGCACGGCGCACTGGCCGCTACCAGCGCTCCACAGCGCCAGCAGAAGGAGTACCCCAACCCAACGCTTCCCCATGGCTGCTTTCCATCCCATGATTCCTGAATTCCCCCGCAGCGCCGGTGGGCGCGCACAAGAGGCGTGTCTCAGGCTTCAACCCGCATGGCGAGGGAAAGTTGCGCGCCGTCCGGGGGCCGCAAGTGATCGGCTGGCGCTTGCGCGCGAGGCCGCAGACAACTCCACCATGCCCGCCAAGGCGCATTGCCATGCGCGCGAACGAAACATCAATGCGCCACCAACTCCGGTTCTTCTTCCATGGCCGCCGGTGGTTCCTGCACTTCAGCGCCCTCGAAGAAGCGGTAGAGCGTGGGCACGAT
>JALOKO010000218.1 GCA_025456495.1 Bryobacterales bacterium
CATCACCACCAGCTTTCGCTTGCAGGGCGACGATGGTCGGACGCAGGTGTATGTGAACCCGTACACGGCGTCCATTGTGGGGGCGGATCGATACGAAGGCTCGTTCCTGCAATGGGTGTATGACCTGCATGTCTATCTGCTGATGGGCAAGAGTGGGTTGGTTGCCAATGCGATTGGCGGTTTTGCTCTTCTGGGCATGTGCGTGACCGGATTGGTGCTGTGGTGGCCCCGGGGAAATCGCATGGCGCAAGGCTTCGCCATCAATCTCAAGGCAAGCTGGAAGCGTCAGGTCTACGATCTGCACAAGGTGGGAGGCGTGCTGGCCTTGCTGCCGCTGGCTTTGCTTGCGGTGACCGGGGCCTACTGGGGATTTCCTCAGCAGTACGAGGCGGCTCTTGGGCTGATTACCGGGGGTCCGGGTAGGGTGAATGCGCCAATACTGAAGCCTGATGTGCCAGCGCTGCGGCCTGATGTGCCAGCGCTGCGGCCTGATGTGCCAGCGCTGCGGCCTGATGTTCCAGCGCAGAGTGGTCCATCGCTGGATGCCATGCTGCGCCTGGCACAGCAGCAGATTCCCGAAGGCGAAGCGACACTGGTAACCTTCTCTTCCGCACCGGATCGTCCCTACACCGTGCGCATGCACATCCCGGGCGATTGGCGCACCATTGGCGATCATTCCGTGTACTTCCACTCCGCTGACGGCAGCTTGGTGGAAACCGTGCGTCATCCGCAGTTGCCCTTGGGGGCGCGCCTGCAGCGGGACATCTATGGCCTACACTTTGGCACGTTCGGGGGACACGCCACGCGGATCCTTTGGATTTTCGTGGGCCTGCTGGGGGCCGGCTTGTTCCTTAGCAGTCTGCTGATGTATAGCAATCGGGTCCTGGTGAAGCGATGGCGGAAGACGCCCGGCGGCGCGGTCTCGCCGGTGAACCAGACACCCGGCCAACAGCAGCCAGCCCCAGCTTCGGCAGGTGTCAGCGCGAGATCGGCTTAGTCTCCCTCACCCAGGTAGCGCTGACAAGCCATGCGGAAGAATCCGTCGGTCATCCCTGCAATGTAGTCGCACACCAGCCGGTGACGAGGCGAGTCCGTGTGATATTCGCGGAAATGGATGGAAATCGCTTCCGGATTGTCCAGCAGGTAGGCGAATAGGGAGGCGATGCGCGACTCGCAATGAGCGCGCTCGGCCCGAATGCGCGGTGACAGGTATACCTTCTCGCGAAGGAACTGCTTCAGTTGCCGGTTGGCCTCAGCCGCTTGTGGGGTGTAGGTGGCTACTCGACCGGGTAACCGCCTCAAATCCTCTGACCGGGCAGCGCCCGAAGCGAGTGCGGCGTCGCGGGTTCCCTCAATCAGCCCGGTGGCCTGCGCGTCCAGCAACGCCCGCAGGGTTTCCACGAACTGCTCTCGGATGGGAGCGCCTCCGAATTGCTGCTCCACGCGACGGGCAATGGCTCCGAAGCAGGGGAGTTCTTCGCGGCACTGCTCCCAGCTAAGGATTCCGGCGTCGCGGGCGTCATCCAGATCCGCCGTGTTGTAGGCGATCTCATCGGCCAGGTCAATCAACTGCGCCTCCAGGGCGGGATGCTCCCCGGGCGCATATTCTTCCAGCCAGGGATACTGGCCGGGCTGAATGTGGCGCGAGTGCTTGACGATGCCTTCGCGCAACTCAAACGTGAGGTTCAGGCCGGGGAACATCGCGTATCGTCGCTCCAGCACTTCCACGACCCGAAGGGCATGGAAATTGTGGTCGTAAATCTCGCCGAATCGCTGCATTTGGCGGTGCAGTTCGCTTTCTCCGGCGTGGGCGTAGGGCGGGTGTCCCAGGTCGTGCGCCAGTGACAGCGCTTCGGTGAATTCCTCATCCAGCCCAAGGGTCGCTGCCGCGGTGCGTGCTACCATCGCCACTTCCAGAGTGTGGGTGAGTCGGGTTCGGAAGTGGTCGCTGCGCTGCGCGGAAAACACCTGCGTTTTGTCTTCCATCCGACGGAAGGCGCGACAGTGGACGATGCGATCACGATCCCTTTGGAACTCGTTGCGGTACGGGTGTATGAGTTCCGGGTAGCGCCGACCCCGGCATTCCGCTACCGGGAAGCGAAGGTGCGCAAGTGGTGGAACCTGCGGCATAGGATCTTGGGTGGCGGGCGCGTTGGAGCCGCGTCGGGTGCGCCTATTTCGCGGCGGCGCGTTCCTTGCGACTGAGAATGCTTGCGTGAAGCTTCGACGCCGATTGCTGCACGATCCCTTCCTGCGTGCGCAGCGGCTCCAGCAGCTTCATCGCTTCGTCGGGTTTCGACTCAGCAATCATTTCGGCCAGCGAAAGCTCAGCCTGTTCCTTCAAGATCAAGCGGCCGGGGTTGCCCACCACGGCGCGCAACGCCTTCTCAGCCTCGTCCTTCTTGCCCTGGGCGTTCAAGACCCCGGCCTTGGCGTAGTTGGCCAGCGCGCGCGTGTCGGCGTTGCCAGCGCTTACTGCAAGATCCAGGTCTGTCAGCGCTTTGTCGAGTTCGCCACGCTCCACGGCATCCGTAGCGCGGAAGTAGGTGGCGACGGCCGCTTCATTTGATCCGGGATACTTGGCTACCAGATCCGAAACGGCCTTCTCCACCGCTTCGTTTTTGGCGGCTTCGGTTTCGAAGCTGCGACCGCTGGTTTGTCCTGCCGGCAGGATGGGGGCTTCCAGCACGCGGAAGAACTCGCTCAACGCGGTTTCTCGTTCAGCGGCGCGGTAGCGGAAAAAGCCCACCGCGGCCAGGATCACCGCAAGCACCACCACACCAATCAGCGCATAGCGCTTCACCTCGCTGCGGTGCTGGCTGATCCCCTCCAGAGTGTGGCCGACCGTCTCAACGAAGTGGTCTGTTTTCAGTTCTTTGCGGGTGATTCTATCCACGGGATACCTCAGGGCCTAATCTTTGATTGTATCACTGGCCGGGCGGGGCTGGAGCGGAATCGCGCGTGCCGATCGTCGCGTGTGCCCGGCCCGGGCTAGGGGCGGTTGCCGCCATGCAGCGGCCTACGGCGCCACGCGAAGCGTTTCCGGGTCCAGAAGCATCTGAATGACTGTGCAATCAACCAATCGCGAGCTCATGCGTACCTTGGACGGCGTAGCGGCATCCGATGGCGCAGGCGTGAAGCTGCGGCGCTACATCGGTACGGAGGATCTGCCGGAGCTGGATCCCATCCTGCTGCTGGATGAGTTCCGCACCGATGGCGCTGAGGACTACCTGGCTGGATTCCCTGACCATCCCCATCGCGGCTTTGAGACCGTCACCTATATGCTGCATGGCCGGATGCGCCACCAGGACAACAAAGGCAATCGCGGCCTGCTGGAATCCGGAGGCGCCCAGTGGATGACTGCCGGGTCTGGACTCATCCATTCGGAAATGCCGGAACAATCCGATGGCCTGCTCTGGGGATACCAACTGTGGTTGAATCTGGCCGCTGAGGAAAAGCCGATGCCGCCCGCCTATTGGGATCTGCCGGTCACGGCAATCCCCGCCGTGCCAGTCGGTTCCCGGTCGCAGGCGGTGGTCATTGCCGGCGAGTTGCTGGGCACATGGGGCCCCACGCCCCAGCGCCAATCGGAGCCGCTTTACTGGGACCTTCAGTTGGAGCCCGACGAAGAACTGCTGCTCCCTGTCCCCAACGGCCACGTACTGATCGCCTTTGTCTGTCAAGGTGACCTGCTGCTGGCCCACCAACCGGTGCGGTCAGGGCAACTGGCCGTGTTCGGTGACGGAAGCGCCATCGAGGTACGCACCGGGCCAGCCGCCGCGCGTGTGCTTCTGATCGGGGGCAAGCCCTTGCGCGAGCCGGTCTCCCGTTATGGACCTTTCGTGATGAATACACGCGAGGAAATCCAGCAGGCATTTGCCGATTATCGCGCCGGACGCATGTAGCGAACCTTGTCCGACGGGGGCTCCCTCATCGCTTCCCCTTCTCAGGAAGGGATCCCGATTGATGACGCCTTCCTTGCCGCGGAGATGGACTTGAAGCGCCCCGCGGCGGCCGCGAATCGGCCGGGCGCCCTGCCTCATCCCTTTACCTTGAGTTGGCATTTTTTCTTTCAGGAGATACTCCATTGCAGCACCAGGCCATCCTGCTTGAGGCCCGCGAAATCGCCCCCGACATCCGTCACTTCGTTTTTGCCGTGGATGGCGTGGACCGGTTCCCGTTTCTGCCAGGCCAGTTCGTTTCGTTTACTGAGCAGTTTCAGGGCAAGCCCATCACGCGCGCCTATTCCATTGCCTCCACGCCGGACGGCAATCGATTCGAACTGTGTCTAAACCTGGTGAAGGACGGCCGCTTCTCGCCGCACCTGTTCCAACTCAAGCCCGGCGAACGCGTTCCCATGAAGGGTCCGGTGGGTTCGTTTACATTGCGCGACCCCCAGCGTGATGCGCTGTTTGTCGCCACGGGCACGGGGATTGCTCCCATGCGGGGCATGCTGCGCCAAGCGCTGGATGGCCAAGCGCTGGACGCCCAAGCGATGGATGGCCAAGCGATGGATGCACAAGATCTGGATGCCCAAGATCTGGACGCCCAAGGGATCAATTGCGGTCTCTTGGCGCGATACACGCTATTGTTTGGTGTCCGATACGAAGAGAGCCTGCTTTACCGCGAAGAGTTTGAGGCGCTGGCCGCTGCCCATCCGCAGTTTCGTTTCGTACCGACGCTCACGCGCCCCGGCAACTCCTGGACCGGGCGCACCGGCAGGGTGCAGCAGCACCTGGCAGACCTACTGGGAGGACGCACGGACGTGGATGTCTACGTGTGCGGATTGAAGGAAATGGTAAACGAGGTTCGCGATCTGCTGAAGTCCATGGATTTTGATCGTCGCCGGATCATCGTTGAAAAGTACGACTAGCGGCGGAACGCAAGTTGACCGTCCTCTTCGCTGCGCACCCGGGACCTGGCCTGGTCCACGCGATCTGGAATCCACCCCGAGCGGGCCGCCGGGAGTCCAGAAATTCGGACCATATTGTCTGTGATTTTCGGGATTCTCGCTTCCAACAATGGAAACTTTAGTCCCGATTGCATGAAGATTCAGGGGGTGGGATAAAGATACGCTTGTGCTCTCTCTGGGTCGTTGGCGCCCTTTGCTGCGGCGGCAGGTCGCTGCTGGGTCTCCAAAAGGCAAGCGCCAACGGTGTCTCGCGCTGCGCGAATATTTGAATCCAAACGGTTTACGGCGCAGGGCGCACAACCGCGCCGGGCGCGTCTCCTGCGGGCGCGGAATCAAGGATCGTTTCCTCACCAAATTTGTTCCCATCCTCTGCGCTCCTCGGGCGCGCGCCGTGAGCAGCTCGCGGCAAACACGCCCTCATGTATTCCTACCAAATATGGAAATTCCTTTGGATTGATCGGGTTGCGTATCGTACCAATCGAAAAAAACTTGTGTCCAAATCGTGACGTTTGCCTTACACTGAGGAGTATTCTCATTGCGTATCGAGCTTTTGGTGGGCGCATGGCTCACCGAGGCCCGGGTCCTTCTGCTGGATTAGCGAAGGACATTGACAGTTTAGGAGAGGTAAATGAAACGCACGATCGGGCTCATCTCGCTGATGCTCATCCTGACGGCGTCTCACCTGTTCGGACAGGCCAGCACGTCCCTGCGTGGGACCATCACAGACCTGACCGGCGCGGTGATTCCTGGCGCCACACTCACGCTGACGAACGTAGCCACGCAAGCTTCCCGTTCCACCAACTCCAGTGAAGACGGCAGCTACGTCTTCCCCGCGATTGCTCCTGGCACCTACCAGTTGAAAGCGACTGCGGCTGGCTTTAACGACACCATCGTCAACGACCTTCGTCTGTTGGTGAACGTACCTGCGACGCAAAACGTGCAGTTTGAGAAGATTGGCACAGTAGCCGAGACGATCTCGGTTTCCGCCGATGCGGTTCAGTTGAACACCACGGACGCCTCACTGGGCAACGCCGTGGGTTCAAAGCCCATTCTTGAATTGCCCGCCAACGCGCGGAATGTGGTAGGGTTGCTCTCCCTGCAGCCGGGAGTTCTGTATATTCGTGAGGATGGAGTTCAGGCCAGAAACGATCCCCGAAGCGGCAACGTGAACGGTGCTCGTAACGATCAATCCAACGTTACCTTGGATGGCGTCGACGTGAACGATCAGATCGACAGGGGGCCATTTACCAGCGTTCTTCGCGTAACGCTGGATTCCGTGCAGGAGTTTCGCACAACCACGTTGAATGCCACTGCCGATCAAGGACGCTCCTCGGGCGCCCAGGTTTCCATGGTTACCAAGAGCGGTTCAAACGAAGTACACGGATCCACCTACTGGTTCCATCGCAACACCCTGACCACCGCAAACGAGTTTTTCCTGAACGCCACCGGCGTAGAGCGCCCGAAACTCATCAGAAACATCGGCGGCGCTTCCCTGGGAGGGCCAATCATCCGTAATCGTGTGTTCCTTTTCGGAAACTGGGAACACCGACGCGATGCACGTGAAGACAACGTGCTGCGTACTGTTCCGTCCATGCAGATGCGCCAAGGCATTCTTCAATACCTTGACACCTCTGGCAACGTGCGGCAGGTTACTCCGGCGATGATTCGCTCGCAAATTGATCCTCTCGGGATCGGTGTGAATCAGAATGCGCTATCCGTTTTGCAGTCGTACCCGGTTCCGAATGACTTCACGGCTGGGGATGGCTTGAACCAAGTAGGATTTCGTTTCAAGGCGCCAGTAGGACTGCGTTGGAATACCTACATCGCAAAGATGGATTTTGTTCTCGACAAAGAGAACCGGCACACAG
>JALOKO010000219.1 GCA_025456495.1 Bryobacterales bacterium
TGCCGGCCTCAGTGCGGCAGGGGCAGCGGCTGACCAACATGAGCGCGCTGCAGGCATCGTTTCCCATTGTGCCGTCGCGCTATTCCTTTGCGCAGCATGGTGTGAACGGGACGTGGGTGAGCGAATTGCTGCCGCATACCGCGGCGGTGGTGGACAAGCTTAGCATCGTGCGATCTGTACACACTGAGGCCATCAATCACGACCCTGCGGTGACCTTCTTTCAGACCGGATCGCAGATTGCAGGACGGCCCAGCATGGGTGCCTGGGTGTCGTATGGGCTGGGCTGCGAGACGGAAAATCTGCCCGCGTTCGTTGTGATGATTTCACCGGGGGGCGGCGGGGGAGGGCAACCGCTGTACGATCGCCTGTGGGGCAGCGGGTTTTTGCCGACGCGATTCCAAGGGGTGAAGTTCCGCAGTGTGGGGGACCCGGTGCTGTACCTGTCCAATCCGCCTGGATTCCCGGCCGAGAATCGCCGCGTGTTTCTGGATGCGGTGAACGAGATCAACCAGGCTAAGTTGGAAGACTTCGGTGACCCGGAAATCGCCACGCGGATTGCGCAGTATGAGATGGCCTTCCGCATGCAGACGTCGGTTCCGGAACTGACTGACCTTTCCAAGGAAAGCGACGCGGTGGTGGAGAGCTATGGCCCGGATGCGCGTAAGCCCGGCACCTTCGCCTATAACTGTTTGCTGGCGCGACGGCTGGCCGAGCGAGGGGTGCGCTTCATCCAGTTGTATCACCGGGATTGGGACCATCATGGCGGGTTGCCGAAGGGGATGCCGCAGCGATGCAAAGAGACGGACCAGCCCTCAGCGGCGCTGTTGCGTGACCTGGAACAGCGGGGCATGCTGGAGGATACGCTGGTGATTTGGGGCGGGGAATTCGGGCGCACTGTCTACTGCCAGGGCAAGCTGACCAAGGACGACTACGGGCGCGACCATCATCCGCGCTGCTTCACGATGTGGTTTGCCGGGGCCGGAATGCAGCCGGGGCTGGTGTATGGCGCGACGGACGATTACAGCTACAACATCACGGAGAATCCGGTACATGTGCATGATGTGCAGGCCACGATCCTGCAGCAGCTGGGCATCCAGCACACGCGGCTGACGTACAAGTTCCAAGGCCGCAATTTCCGGCTGACGGATGTCCACGGCAACGTGGTGAAGGGCCTACTGCGGGGCTAGGTGGAAGCGGATCGCTTTGTTAGGGAAAACTGCGATAGCATGGCTGCTTCGGAGGTTCCGCATGCCTTTGCCCCGACGTCTGTTGCTGGCCGCGATGGCCGCCCTTGCCTTGTGTTCCTGTGCGCCGCAGGCAGACCGTTCGGCGCCAGCAGGTACGGGGCGCGTGGCGTTGGCGCCGGGCGCCGCGGCAGGCGCGCCGGACTTTGCCATCGCCAATGGCGACCACGTGGTGTTCTATGGCGACAGCATCACGGATCAGCGCCTGTACACGACCTTCGTGGAGACCTACATTCGCACGCGCTTTCCGGCGATGGATGTCCGCTTCACGCACTCCGGATGGGGTGGCGACCGGGTGGGGGGCGGCGGGGGCGGCGGCATCCGCCAGCGATTGGAGCGCGATGTGATTGCCTACCAGCCCACCATGGTGACGGTGATGCTGGGCATGAACGATGGCCGCTATCGGGCATTTGATCCGATGATTTTCGAGATCTACTCCAATGGCTACAAGAACCTCGTGGGCCAACTGAAGAAGGCGCTGCCGCAGGTGCGCATTACCGCCATTCAGCCGTCGCCCTATGATGACGTGACGCGCAAGCCGAACTTCCCTGGGGGCTACAACGCGACGCTGCTGCGTTATTCGGATTTTCTGGCGGAGCTGGCGGCGGCGGAAGGGCTGATGCTGGCCGACCTGAACCGTCCGGTGGTGGCTGCGCTGGAGAAGGCGCTGACCGCGGACCCCAAGCTGGCGGAGCAGATCAGCCCGGACCGCGTGCATCCGCGTCCGCCGGGCCATCTGCTGATGGCGGCGGAGTTGCTGAAGGCCTGGAAGGCGCCTGCGTTGGTGAGCGCCGTGGAGGTGGATGCCGCGGCGGGCAAGGTGACGCGGGAAGAGAATACCGAGGTGACCGACGCCAGCTTCAGCGATGGGGTGGCCTGGATACAACGCGACGCGGCGCTTCCGTTGCCGATTGATCTGTCTGACCCGGTGATGGCGCTGGCGGTGAAGGCGGGTGGCGTGATGGAGGCCTTGAACCAGCAGACGCTGGCGGTGAAAGGCTTGGCCGCGGGGAAGCATACGTTGCTGATTGATGGCGATGTGATGGGCGTCTTTGACGCCGAGGCGCTGTCCGTTGGGGTGAACCTGGCTGCGTACAAGACCCCGATGTGGGCCAAGGCGATGCGCGTCCATCAGTTGACTCTGGACCGCGCCAATGCCCACAACACGCGCTGGCGCAATGTGCAGGTTCCGTTTGAAGAGGAACAGCCGGAAGCGACCGGGAAGGCGATGGCGGCGCTGGATGCCCTGCGCGACGCACTGCAGGCGGAACAGCAGCAGGCCGCGCAACCCGATGCACACCGCTTCGAACTGCTGCCCGGCGACCGTGGCTTCGCGCCCATCTTCAATGGCAAGGACCTGGAGGGGTGGCACATCAGCAAGACCAACCATCACGGGACCACTCCCGTGTGGCGGGTGGCCGACGGGGTGCTGAGCGGCACGCAGGACCGTCCTGGTGAGGGCGGCATTCTGCTGACCGACAAGAAGTACAAGAACTTCGAGATCTCGCTGGAGCTGCGTCCGGACTTTGGCTGCGATGGGGGCCTGTTTCTACGGGCCACTGAGAAGGGCGAGGCCTACCAGGTGATGCTGGATTATCTGGACGGCGGATCCGTGGGCGGCATCTATGGGGAAGGGCTGAAGGGGGTGCAGGGCACGCCGGGTAAGTGGCGGCCGCACTGGAAATCGAACGACTGGAACCATCTTCGCGCGCGCATCGAGGGGGACACGCCGCGCATCCGCGTTTGGATGAACGGCACACAGATTGTGGATTGGACCGATACCGGGAATCATCTGCCGGAAGGGGCCACCGACGGCCACATCGCGGTGCAGGTACACCGTGGCAACCGGTGGATTCCCGGTGGGGAGCACCGCTTCCGGAACATCGCGGTGCGCGAACTGCCCTGATGAGAGCTAAGGCCGAGGGTAGCCCGTAAAGCAACGGGCGCAGACAGACAGAGGAGAGCAAAACCGTGTCAGAGAGCGTAAAGTACGTGCTGGACGAGAGCCGGATTCCGAAGACGTGGTATAACCTTGCGGCGGACCTGCCCGCGCCCCTGCCGCCCGTGCTGCATCCGGGAACGAAGCAACCGATTGGGCCGCAGGATCTGGCGCCGCTCTTCCCCATGTCGCTGATTATGCAAGAGGTGTCCACTGAGCGTGAGATTGAGATTCCTGGCCCTGTGCGGGATATCTACCGGCAATGGCGGCCCAGCCCGCTGTATCGCGCGCGGCGGCTGGAAAAGGCGCTGGATACCCCGGCGAAGATTTACTACAAATACGAAGGGGTGAGCCCGGCGGGGAGCCACAAGCCGAACACGGCGGTAGCGCAGGCTTACTACAACAAGGAAGCAGGTATCCAGCGGATCACCACTGAAACCGGGGCAGGGCAGTGGGGTTCGTCGCTGGCCTTTGCGGGTGCGCTGTTCGGCATCGAGATCAAGGTGTACATGGTGCGGGTTTCCTTTAACCAGAAGCCCTACCGGCGGGCGTTGATGGAAAGCTACGGCGCCACCTGCGTGGCCTCGCCGTCGATGGAAACCCAGTCCGGGCGGGCGATTCTGGCGCAACGGGAAGACCATCCCGGCAGCCTGGGTATCGCCATCTCTGAAGCCGTGGAAGTGGCCGCGCAGGACCCCGGCGCCAACTATGCGCTGGGCAGCGTGTTGAATCATGTGCTGCTGCACCAGACCATCATCGGCCTGGAGGCCATGGAGCAATTGGAACTGGCCGGAGACTACCCGGATGTGGTGGTGGGTTGCACGGGTGGCGGATCGAACTTCGCGGGCATTGCCTTCCCCTTCATTGGCGCTGGATTGCGGGGCGGGCCCAAGCCGCGCATCGTGGCCGTGGAGCCGGCCGCCTGCCCCAGCCTCACGCGTGGCCAGTACGCCTACGATTTCGGCGACACCGCGCACCTGACTCCGCTCACGAAGATGCACACCCTGGGCAGCACCTTTACGCCGCCGGGTTTCCACGCCGGTGGATTGCGCTACCACGGGATGGCTCCCATGGTGAGTCACCTGAAGGAACTAGGGTTGCTGGAGGCGGTGGCCTACCACCAGTTGGGCTGCTTCGAGGCCGGGCTGCAGTTCGCCCGCGCCGAAGGGATCCTGCCGGCGCCGGAGGCCAACCACGCCGTCAAGGGCGCCATCGAGGAAGCGCTGAAGGCCAAGCGGGACGGGACCAGCCCGGTGATTCTGTTCAACCTCTGCGGCCACGGCCACTTTGACATGCAGGCCTACATTGACTACTTCGGCGGCAAGCTGGTTGACCAGGATTACGACGAAGCGGAACTGGCGATGGCTTTGTCGGGGTTGCCCTCCGTTCACGTGTAGGCGTCTGCCCGGTTGCGGGTTCCGACGGTTGTGCGGGTTCCTGGGGTGGATAGCGTAACCCCACGACGGCCCGCGCGTCCTATGGGTGCGTGCCCCCTCGTCCGGTTCGCCGGCAGGGTGCCTGATATACTTCAGGGTAAGCACCGGAGTTGGCGCGCGGAGCGTCGTCATCTCTTTGTAGCCAGAAAGGCAAGGAAGCTGGGGTATCCATTCGCTTATGAATAGCCATACCAAGATCGCGGTGGTCTCGCTCTCCCTGATGATGGTGTTCCTGCTGCTGGTGGGGGCGCTGTTAGGGAAAAACAAGCAGGACTCAAAGGGCGCTTACCCGCAGCTTTCGGTGTTTACCGAAGTGTTGAGCCGCATCAAGAGTGAATACGTTGAGGAGCCCGAACTCAGCAGCGTCACCAACGGCGCCCTAACCGGTATGCTGGAGGCGATTGACCCGTATGCCAGCTTTCTAAACGCAGACCAGTTCTTCGAATACGAGAAGTTCAAGGACAGCACGGCCAATGTGGCGGGTGTGCATCTCTCCCGGCGCTACGGCATGATTGGCATTGTGGGCGTCGTGCCCGGTTCGGCTGCTGATGTTGCTGGTCTGGGCACGGGGGATGTGGTAGAGAGCATCAATAACATTTCCACCCGCGATATGCCCGTGGCCTACGCGGATATTCTGCTGAAGGGCGCCCGCGGCAATGAGGTGAAGATGGCGGTGATTCGTCTGGGAACTTCGGCTTCCGAGGAGGTCACCCTCAGCTTGTCCAAGGCCGTGAGTCCGGCGGTGTTCTCCCGGCTTATCGAAGGCAAGTACGGCTATGTCCGTCCGGAAGTGCTTAGCACGGGTCGTAGTCAGCAGGTGGCGCGCGCCATTCGCGGGCTGGCGGGGGAGGGGGCCAAGCAGTTCATCCTGGACTTGCGCAACACCTCAGTAGGCGATGACGCGGAGGGAGTGAAGCTGGCGGACCTGTTTGTCGACTCAGGGGAACTGGGCTGGCTGGAAGGCCAGAAGGTTCCCAAGATGGTGTTCTCGGCCTCGCCCGCAACCACGGTAACCAAGGCGCCGCTGGTGGTGCTGACCAACCGCGGCACGGCCAACGGCGCGGAAATCGCTGCCGCCGCCCTGCTGGCTGTGAAGCGCGCCGAAGTGGTGGGGGACCGCACCTATGGCGATGCCGGTACCCGCAAGGTGGTTAACCTGGACGATGGGTCCGCGCTGATTCTCACGCTGGGTAAATACTACACCTCCGGTGCGAAGGAATCCATCCAGGATCGTGGCGTCATCCCCACCGTACCGATGTCGGATTACGTTCGCGATGAACCGGAGGAGGATGCTCCCTCCAACTTCGACATCCGCGACTTCCGCCGGAACCGCCCGGCGCCCGAAGTGGACAAGATGGTTCGCAAGGCCATTGATGTGCTCACGAATGGTGTCCCCAAGGACGACCAGGTCGCTGTGCGGGGACAGCGCCTGCTTCCTCTCGCGCCCGCTGCCTAAGCGCCCTTGCGCTGGCACCGCGGCGAGGAAGAGGATGTGTGGCCCGAGTGGCTGGCTGGGTGGCCCAAGGGGATGTGTGGCCCGAGTGGCTGGGTGGCCCAAGGGGATGGGTGGCAATGAGCGCCCCGCCCATTCTGCGCGATAATGGAATCAAGACGGCCCGGCAGACCGAAGCGCCGATACGCTGAAGCGCTGGCGCAGTGAATCGCAGGCGCAGTGAATCGCAGGCGCAGTGAATCGCTAGGATAGCGAATCGCTAGGACAGTGAAGCACTAAGGCAGTGACGCCGAGGTGAACTGGCTGACGGCTTACTGGCCGACGGTGGGCTCGGTTGTCTTGCCACCATCGGGTCGTCCACTGCATCCAAATCGCAGACGGAGTTGGTTCCTATGCCCATCTATGAGTACAAGTGCGCCGAGTGCGGAAACGTCTACGAGAAGCGGCAGAAGTTCTCTGACCCGGTAGACACGAACTGCCATTGCGAAAAGAAGGGCGCCGTTTCGCGGATAACCTCCGCGCCGGCGCTGGTCTTCAAGGGAAGCGGCTGGTACATCAACGACTACGCGCGCGCGGGACAGAACGGCAAGACCGCCACAGCGAAGGACAATGGCGGCTCGCCAAGCGGAGCGTCGTCCACGGATTCCGCCACCAGCACCAAGTCCGATACAGCTTCCTCGTCCAGTTCCGCATCCAGCCCCAC
>JALOKO010000220.1 GCA_025456495.1 Bryobacterales bacterium
GATCATCCTGCTTACCATCGCCATCAACTTCGTGATGCTGCCACTGAAGGTGACCAGCATGAAGAGCATGAAGAAGATGCAGGCGTTGCAACCGCAGATCCAGGCCATCAACGATCGTTACAAGGGCATCAGCCTGCGCGACCCTCGCAAACAACAGCAGAACCAGGAGGTGATGGAACTCTACCAGAAGAACAACGTGAATCCGGCGGCAGGCTGCGTGCCCATGCTGCTGCAGATTCCATTCTTCTTTGCGTTCTATCAGGTGCTGAGCGTTGCCATTGAACTGCGCGGCGCAACGTGGCTTTGGGTGGAGGATCTTTCGCGGCCGGAGACTTTCGCCATCCGCATCCTGCCGCTGACGATGGTGGTGTCCCAGATCTTCATGCAGCGGCTGACGCCCAGCCCGTCCACTGACCCTACGCAGAAGATGATGATGAACACGATGCCGCTGGTGTTCGGGGTGATCTTCTGGTGGGCGTCCAGCGGATTGGTATTATATTGGCTTACCAGCAACCTGGTTGGCATCGTGCAGCAACTGTTCATCAACAAATTCACAGAGAGCAGCGCGGTGGTACCCGTTGTTGTGGAGAGTAAAGCAAGCAAGCGGCGGAAGTAGCGCCAAGCCAGGAAATATCTGCTCATGCCAGACGCACCGGAAACAAACTCGACAACGCCCCTCTACACGGACGAGGATCATGGCGAACGCATTGACGAATTCCTGGACACGGTCCTGGAAGCGGCGAAGCTGGAACTGGACTATACGGTGGGGCAGCCCACGCAGTATGATCCTGACTTTGACCGTCCAGACCTGATGGTGGATTTCTTCGGCGAAGACGTAGACCTGCTGATGGCCAACAAGGGCGAACTGCTGTTGGCCCTGGAACACCTGACGCTGGAGATGCTGCGGATTCCCAGCGAGCACCATGCGCGCATTGCCTTCGATTGCAATGGACGGCGTTTGCTGCGGATGCGCGAGTTGCGGATGACCGCGCAAGCGGCGGCGGACAAGGTGGTGGACACCAACCAGCCCTTTGCCTTCAATCCGCTGAACAGCCGGGAACGGCGCGTGCTGCATATTGCGCTGCGCGACCGGACGGATGTGCGGTCAGAGAGCGCCAGCAGCCAGTACGGACGCTATGTGGTGATCTATCCGGCATCGATGCAAACGCCCGAAGTGGCTCCTCCGCCGCCCGGCCCGTTTGCCCCGCGCGGGGGACGCCCCGAAGGCAGCGCGGGCAGCGGACCGCGTGGTGAGGGTGGACGCCCGCCGCGTCGGGATGGCGGTGGCCGGGATGGCGGCGGTCGAGACGGTGGCGGTCGAGACGGCGGTAGGGATGGCGGCCGCGGTGGTCGTCCGCCACGTCGTGGACCACGCCGTTAAGGGCCGGATGCAGGCTCAGCCGTGAGCTTGCACAATTTCTGTGAACCTGCGCGATACCATTGTGGCCCTGGCGACTCCCGCCGGCAGAAGCGGCCTGGGTGTGGTGCGTCTTAGCGGCCAGCAGGCGACTGTGGTTGCGGCCCAGCTGACTGGCGCGCGCGATGCCGGGCAATGGACTCCTCGCCGCGCAACCCTGGCGCAGTTGCGTGATGCCGATGGCGACGCGGTGGACCAGGTGCTGTTGACGTGGTTCCGTGCGCCGCATTCCTACACCGGCGAGGACGTGGTGGAGATCGCTTGCCACGGGTCCCCGGTGGTCTTGCGCTTCTGCATGGAAGCTGCGCTGGGTGCTGGGGCGCGCCTGGCGGGTCCGGGTGAGTTCACGCTGCGCGCCTTCGCCAATGGACGCATCGATCTTCCGCGCGCCGAAGCAGTGCGGGACCTGATTGAATCCACCACGTTGTATCAGGCGAAGATCGCCAGCCAGCAGGCCGATGGCAGCCTTGCCCGGCAGACCCGTCCCATCAAAGAGCAGGTGCTGGCGCTGATCGCGCAACTGGAAGCGGGCATCGATTTCGCTGAAGACGCGACCAGCGAAATTGATATCCCGGCAAGCAGCCTCATTCTGGGATCGCTGTCCAGCCCGGAAACGGCACTACGCCGCATGGCGGAATCGTATTCCTACGGACGCATGGTGCAGGAGGGTGTCCGGCTGGCGATTGTTGGCCGACCGAACGTGGGCAAGAGTAGCTTGTTCAACGCCCTGTTGCAGCAGGACCGCGCCATCGTTACCGAGATTCCCGGTACGACGCGCGACGTGGTGAGTGAGCGCATGGCCATCGGCGGGCTGCCCGTGCAGTTGATGGACACGGCGGGAATCCGTGAGGGTACGGACGTGGTAGAGAGTCTCGGCATCCAGCGTACCTATGCCGCGATGGCGGATGCTGATCTAACGCTGGTGGTGCTGGACCTGTCGCAGCCGGTAACCGAAGAGGACCTTCGTTTGCTGGGGCAGGCGCACGCGGCCGGCCCGCATCTGGTGGCCGGGAACAAGTGCGATCTGCCGCGACGGGCCGCGACGCCGTGCGCGTTGTGTGAAGTGTCAGCAACCACCCTGGCGGGCGTGGAGACGCTGCGCGAGGCCATCCGGGAAGCATTACTGCCCGCAGAGGGCGCCGCCGTGGACCAGGCACTTGTCACCAATGCGCGTCATGCAAACCTCCTGCGGCAGGCGGCCGACGCGCTGGCCAAGGGCATGCAGGCCGCGCGGGACGGCCTACCGCACGAACTGCTGCTGATTGATTGCTACAGTTGCCTGCAGGCCCTGGACGAACTCACCGGCGCCACCACCGCCGATGACATCCTGAACCGCATCTTTAACAGCTTCTGCATCGGCAAGTAGGGCGTTCGCCAAACAGGTAGCCCGCGCTGGACTAGGGTTCGGGCTCCACCGTGATGGCGGCGATCTTGAATTCCGGTTCCTTTGACGCCGGGTCAAGCGCATCGATGGTGAGCAGATTCGTGAGCCGCTCAGGATCATGGAAGTGCGCGTACACTGAGCCCGGGCGGGCGTTCTCCGTTTGGCGGACCCGCAGCACCAGCGACCCACGCCGTGAGCGCAAACGCACGCGTTGCCCGTTGCGCAGGCCCAGTCGCTTGACGTCCGTCGGGTGCATCTCTGCGACGGCCTCCAGATGGGTGGCGGCCAGCGCCTTCACCTTGCCGGTCATGGTGGCGGTGTGCCAGTGTTCCAGGATGCGGCCCGTGTTCAGGTAGAGCGGGTATTCCGCGTCGGGCATTTCCGCGGGAAGCTTCTGGTCGCGCATCCAGACGACGGCCTTGTTGCCGGGTCGTCCGTAGAACTGAATACGATGGGGCCAGTCAGCAGCCACCAACGGATCCTCGCCTTGGACGTAGCGGCGCCGGGTGCCGGGGTGGGTAGGGGTGGGCAGGGGCCACAGCAGGCCGGAAGCCTGGCGCAGGCGGTCGCGGGTCATGCCGGTGAAGTCGTACGCCGTACCCCGGGCTGCTTCGCGAATCTCGTCCCAGGCGGCGGCGGGTGTGGGGAAGTCCAACAGGCTGCCATGCCCTAAGCGCTGTCCCAGGTCCTTGAGGATGTCGAAGTCCGGGCGGGCCTCGCCGCTGGGTTCGATGGCTTTTTCCAGTAACTGATATCGGCGTTCGCTACAACCGTAGATACCTTCCTTTTCGGCCCACAACGCGGAAGGAAGCACCACGTCCGCCAGTTCTGAGGTGCGTGTGGGGTGGAAGGCTTCGGCCACCACCAGGAAGGTGTCCTCACTAGCCATCGCCTTGCGGTAGCGGCCCGCATTGGGCAGGCTCTGACCGGGGTTGGTGGTCATCACGTAGAGGCACTTTACCTGGCCGCTTTCCAGAGCCTGGAACATCTCCACGGCGGAGTGGCCGGGCTTGGCCGAGATGCGGCCGGCAGGCAGCTTCCACAAGGCCTCAACCTCTGTGCGATGGGCGGCGTTAGCCACCAGACGGCCGAAGGGCAACAGGTGCGCCAGGGCGCCGCCGTCGCGGACACCGCCACAGGCGTTCGGTTGCCCGGTAAGCGAAAACGGGGTAGAGCCCGGCTTGCCAATCTTGCCCGTAATGAGGCTCAGGTTCATGATGAGGTTGTTCAGCCAGACGCCTTGCGTGCGCTGGTTGACACCCATGGTCCACATCGACATGGCGGGAACGCCGGGCTCGCCAAACCAGCGCGCAGCCTGGATGATCTTGTCCGCGCTGACACCGGAATCGGCTTCCGCGCGTTGCGGCGTGTAGGCGGCCAGCCACTGCTTGTAGGCCTCCCAGCTTTGGTTGGCTTCGGCGCCCAGACCAAACTGGAGATGGGTGCGGATGAAGCGCTCATCCACCATCTCTTCGTTCACCATCACCTGGGCCATCGCGTTCAGGATGGAGAGGTCCATGCCAGGCTTGCAATCCAGCCAGAGGTCAGCGTAGGCGGCGGTGCGGGTGCGGCGCGGGTCCACCACGATGATGCGCGTGGCAGGATTGTTCTCTTTGCGGCGGAGGATGCGGCCCCACAGGATGGGATGGGCCTCGGCGGCGTTTGACCCCACCAGCAGGAAGACGTTGGCATAGTCAATATCCTCATAGCAGCCCATGGGCTCATCCTTGCCGAAAGCGGTGATGTAGCCGCCCGCCGCGGATGCCATGCACAGGCGCGGATTGCCGTCGATGTTGTTGGTGCCGATGCCGCCCTTGAACAGCTTGTTGGCCAGATAGGTTTCTTCCGTCAACGCCTGGCCGGAGCCGTAGAAGGCCACCGAATCCGGTCCGTGCTGTTCGATGGACTGGCGGAAGCGCGAGGCCACCAGCGACATAGCCTCCTCCCAGGAGGCGCGCTGGAGTTGGCCGTTCTTGCGCACCAGTGGATGCAGCAGGCGGTCGGGCGAGTCCATCATCTCCGGCAGCATGGCGCCCTTCACGCAAAGGTAGCCCTCGTTATGATTGCGCGCGTCGCCTTTGACGGCGGTAACCTTGCCATCCTTGACGCCAATGAACAATCCGCATCCAGTGCCGCAGTAGCGGCAGACGCTCTTCACCCAACGGTCTGGTTCTTGCGTCACGGCGCCCAGCACGGGCAGGCTCTCCAGGCTGGTGGCGGCGGCCCAGGCCAAGGGGAGTTCCAGAACTTTTCTGCGGCTGATGGAAGTCATGGCGCTTTCTCCTCCTGCGCTTCGTTGCGGAACAGGGCGGCATGCGGGTTCAAGCGGTGCGGGGAATGGCATTGCCAGCAGGCTTGCTCGCCCTTGGCGGCGGCGCTGCTCATGGCGGGCAGCTTCATGCTGTCCACCATGGCGGCGTGGCAGGAAACGCATTGCGTTGCGCCCGGCTTCATGACGAAGTTCGCCCCCACCGCACCATGGCAGCTCACGCAGGGGACGTTGCGGGAACCGTGCTTGGACGCTTCCCAATCCGCGGCAATCTGGCTGTGCATGCGGGCGTGGCAGCGCAGACAATCGCCGCTGGGAGCGCTGATGCGTGGGTGGTCCTGACGGGGCTTGCGCTTGGCGGCGGCGGGCGGGGACTGCGGTTCGGCAAACACCGCACCGGGGGGCGGCAACGTCAGAAGCCCCAGCAGCAGGGCAACAGGTGCGAGGATCCAGCGCAGGCGCATCAAGGCATCTCCTTCGTGGAAGCCCCGCACTGGAATACCGCCGATACGGCAAAGCCGAGGCTTAGGGATTGTATATCATAATTGGACCGTTAAGTCTTTATCTTTCCGCAAGCGCATCTTTTCGCGGGTGCTGCCTTCCGAAATGAGGGGTTGATCCCGCAGGGACGCGCACGGGAGACATGGACGTACACTGTGAACGGAGGCTGTAGGTATGCTTCGATTGCCAATACTTCGTTTGCCAGTGTGTCTCTTGCTGGCGTTGCTGGCGGGAATGACGGGAATGGCGCAGCAGGCCGATGAGCGTGGTGCGGTGGTGGCGTTGGTAGATCGCTATGCGTCGGCGCGGGAAGGCCAGAACGCGGCCGCGCTGGCGGACTTGTTCACTCAGCAGGCAGACCAACTGGTGTCCTCGGGAGAGTGGCGGCGGGGACGGGCTGCGCTGGTGGAGGGGATGCTGGGCAGCTCTCGCAACAACCCCGGAAACCGCACCATCTCGGTAGAGACCGTGTCGTTCCTCAGCGACAGCGTGGCCATCGCCAACGCGCGCTATGAGATTGCGGGCGACGCCAATCGCCCTGCCCGGCAAATGTGGAGCACCTTCGTCTGCGTGCGGGATGCGGGGCAGTGGCGTATTGCCGCCATCCGCAACATGTTGCCCGCGCGGTAGGATCCGCGGCCTCGGCAGGGAGTTACCATTCGTTGTACGGGGTGCCCTCCAGGCTGGTGTCCTTGGAACTGCTCTTGACGTCGAAGATGCCGGGGGAGGTCTGGTCAACGGCGGCGACGGCGTCCTCAAAGACGATCACCCAATCGGTGCGTGTGCCCACGATGGGATCCACCGGGATGGCGCGTAGATATCCTTCGCTCACCAGGTCCTGCAGGGATTGGGGGGCGCGCTGCTTGTCGTAGGTGTACTCATCCAGCACCGTGCGCATGGTGAACAGGTTTTGCTTCAGGACGGCCTCGTTGGCGCGTAGCACCGTGCGCTGGTAGATGGGCACCGCCATGGAAATGATGATGGTGAGCACCGTCATCACAATCAGCAGTTCGATGAGCGTGAAGCCGCGACGGGATGTGCGGCAACCGCCATCAAGGCCGGTGCTGGTGCGGCCGGTGCTGGTGCGGCCGATGGATTTGAGCTGCGGCGTCATGGCTTCACCATTCTGAGTACGGGGTCCCGTCCGGCGCCCGGTCGTAGGATTTCGTGTAGACATCGAAGAGGT